>NZ_JAIEPN010000005.1 GCF_019748365.1 Novosphingobium sp. | reverse complement strand
GTCTGCTCGGCGTTCAACGCCGACTTCGACGGTGACCAGATGGCCGTCCACGTGCCGCTTTCGCTGGAAGCCCAGCTGGAAGCCCGCGTGCTGATGATGTCGACCAACAACATCCTCTCGCCCGCGAACGGCAAGCCGATCATCGTGCCCTCGCAAGACATGGTGCTGGGCCTCTACTACCTTTCGATGGACCGCAAGGGCGAGCCGGGCGAAGGCATGATGCTGGCCGACATGGCCGAAGTGCATCAGGCGCTCTTCGCCGGGGCCGTCACCATGCACTCGAAGATCACGGCGCGCGTGCCGCAGACCGACGAGCAGGGCCGGACCTACCTCAAGCGTTATGAGACGACGCCGGGCCGCATGCTCATCGGCGAGTGCCTTCCCAAGAGCCACACGGTACCCTTCGAGCTGGTCAACCGCCTGCTCACCAAAAAGGAAATCGCCGACGTCATCGATCAGGTCTATCGCCATACCGGTCAGAAGGACACGGTGCTGTTCGCCGACGCGATCATGGCGCTGGGCTTCCGCAACGCGTTCAAGGCGGGCATCTCGTTCGGCAAGGACGATATGATCATCCCGGACACCAAGGATGCCCTCGTCGGTGAGACCAAGGAACTGGTGGCTGACTACGAGCAGCAGTACCAGGACGGCCTGATCACCCAGCAGGAAAAGTACAACAAGGTGATCGACGCCTGGAGCCGTTGCGGCGATCAGGTCGCGGCTGCCATGATGGAAGAGATCAAGGCTACCCCGCTCAATGATCAGGGCCGCGAGGCGCAGGTCAACTCGATCTACATGATGAGCCACTCCGGTGCGCGTGGTTCGCCGACGCAGATGAAGCAGCTTGCCGGTATGCGCGGCCTCATGGCCAAGCCGTCGGGCGAGATCATCGAGACGCCGATCATCTCGAACTTCAAGGAAGGCCTGACCGTCCTTGAGTACTTCAACTCGACCCATGGTGCTCGAAAGGGTCTTGCGGATACCGCGCTGAAGACCGCGAACTCGGGTTACCTCACCCGCCGTCTGGTCGACGTGTCGCAGGACTGCGTCGTCACCATCGACGACTGCGGCACCGAGCGGGCGCTCGAAATGCGCGCGATCGTGCAGGGCGGTTCGACCATCGCTTCGCTCGGCGAGCGCATCCTCGGCCGCACGCTGGCCGAGGACATGATCGAGGCGAAGACCGGCGAAGTGCTGATGCCCAAGGGCACGCTGCTCGACGAAGCCGCGATCGCCAAGATCGAAGCGGCGGGTTCGCAGTCCGCGCGCATCCGCTCGCCGCTGGTCTGCGCGGCGCAGGTCGGCGTCTGCGGCACATGCTATGGCCGTGACCTTGCGCGCGGTACGCCGGTCAACATCGGCGAAGCGGTCGGGGTCATCGCGGCGCAGTCGATCGGCGAGCCGGGCACGCAGCTCACCATGCGCACGTTCCACATCGGTGGTGCGGCGCAGGTGAACGAGCAGTCGAACCTCGAATCGCTGTGCGATGGTACCGTGATCTACCGCGATATCCCGACGATCACGGACTCGCGTGGCCGCCGCCTCAGCCTTGCCCGCAACGGCGAGATCGTGGTGATGGACACCGAAGGCCGCGAGCGCGCGATGCACCGTGTGCCCTACGGTACGCACCTGATCCATGAGAACGGCGCCACCATCAAGCAGGGCGAACGCCTCGCCGAGTGGGACCCGTTCACGCTGCCGGTGATCACCGACAAGCCGGGCGTGGTGCGCTATCAGGACCTCATCGACGGCCGCACGCTGACCGAACTGGTCGACGATGCCACCGGTATCGCCCAGCGCGTGGTGACCGAAAACCGCGCCGGTGGCCGCGCCAAGAAGGAAGACCTACGTCCGCGCCTGACCCTGCTCGACGAGAACTCGGGTGAAACCGCGCGCTACCTGATGGCGCCGGGCACCACGCTTTCGGTCGAGGATGGCCAGACGGTTCAGGCCGGTGACGTGCTGGCGCGTGCCAGCCGCGAAGCCGCCAAGACCCGCGACATCACCGGCGGTCTGCCGCGCGTCGCCGAACTGTTCGAAGCGCGCATCCCGAAGGACAACGCGATCATCGCGAAGATCTCGGGCCGCATCGAATTCGTTCGCGATTACAAGGCCAAGCGCAAGATCGCGATCATCCCCGAGGAAGGCGAACCGGTCGAGTACCTGATCCCCAAGTCGAAGGTGATCGACGTCCAGGAAGGCGACTGGGTCAAGAAGGGCGACAACCTGATCTCGGGCTCGCCCAACCCGCACGACATTCTGGAAGTGCTCGGGGTCGAGGCTCTGGCCGAATACCTCGTGGCGGAAATCCAGGAAGTCTATCGCTTGCAGGGCGTGAAGATCAACGACAAGCACATCGAGGTGATCGTTCGCCAGATGCTGCAGAAGGTCGAGATCACCAATGGTGGCGATACCACGCTGCTGCCCGGTGAGCAGATCGACCTTGAGGAAATGAACGAATACAACGCCAAGCTGGCGCCGGGCATGGCCCCGGCGGAAGGCAAGCCGGTGCTGCTCGGCATCACCAAGGCTTCGCTGCAGACGCGTTCGTTCATCTCGGCGGCCTCGTTCCAGGAGACCACCCGCGTGCTCACGCAGGCGGCGGTCGAAGGCAAGCGGGACTCGCTGATCGGCCTCAAGGAGAACGTGATCGTCGGCCGCCTGATCCCGGCGGGTACGGGCGCCGGCATGAACCGCCTGCGCGTGGCGGCCTCCAGCCGCGATGCCGCACTGCGTGCTTCGTACCGCAAGCTCCAGGAATCGCTCATCGCGCCGAACTCCGCAGCCGAAGAGCATGCCGCCGAGCTGGCCCAGGGCCCCGAAGCGGCGATTGGTGATGATCCGCTCGCCGCGGTCGAGGGCGAGACCCACGGTCTCGACGCCGATGCCGGTGATTACCTGATCGAGGGTGATGAAGCCTGATCGGCTGATCCCCCCGGACACGCCCAAACCAAAGACCCCGTCGGCCGAGCCGGCGGGGTCTTTGCTTTCCTGTCCGCAGCATACGTAGTTCCGTCAGGGCTGCCGGGTGCCCGCTGGCAAGGGCTTGGCTGCTAAGGGCCGAACGCGGCCCCCGCTTTTCGGCAGGTCCGCTTCGGAGATACTCGGCATGCTCGGCGGCACAATGCTCAGCGATCAGGCGCGCAATGGCGCGCGACTTCTCATCGGTCTGCTGTTGGCGATAATCGCGCTCGCCTCCGCGGTGGTCTATGCGATCCGCGCGGATGGCCCGATGACGCAAAGCAGCGCGCTGCAGGCCGAAATCCTCGCGGATGTGCTCCCGCCCCCGGCCTTCGTGGTCGAACCCTATCTCAACGCCTCGCTGATCCTCCGCGATCCCGACCGTGCCGGGCCTTACCTCAGCGATCTCAAGGACGAACGCGCCGAATTCGAAGCGCGCAAAGCCTACTGGAAGACCGCGCGGGTTCCCGGGCAACTGCGCCAGCCGCTTAACGATACGATCGCGGCGGCAGACAAGTTCTGGCAAGTCATGGATAGCAAGTTCCTGCCCGCGGTGCAGAGCGGGAACCGCGCCGCGATGGAAGAAGCGTTCACCATGGATATCGCGCCGATCTACCGCGTCCAGCGTGAGCAGGTGCGCAACATCGTCGCCCTCAGCCGCACCTACAGCGCCGAAACCGTGCGCAGCAATGCGCAGTGGACTGCGTTGGCGCTGACCGGTCTCGGCGCGCTGGCACTGGCCATGCTTGGCCTGATCCTGTGGAGCGCGCGTGCGGCGCAGCGGCTGATCGTCACCCCACTGGTCGAAACGGCGGCGACAATGAAGTGCATGGCGGACGGCGATACCGACGTCGCAATCGAAGGCGCCGGACGGCCAGACGAAATCGGGCAGGTCGCCCGCGCGATGGAGGTCTTCCGCGATGCCGAGGAAGGCCGCCGCAAGGCCTCGGCCGAGCAGGCTCAGGTCGTCAGCGCGCTCTCCGCCGGCCTTGCGCGTCTCGCCGCCAAGGACCTCGAGCACCAACTCGATGAGCCCTTCCCTCCGGCCTACGAAATGCTGCGCAAGAACTACAACGCCGCGGTCGCCTCGCTCGCCGAAGCGCTGCGCATCGTCCGCATCGGCACCGCCAGCGTGCAGGGCAGCATTTCCGAAATCGGCGCCGCCGCGCACGACCTCGCGCTCCGCAACGAAGCGCAGGCCGCGCGCATTGCCGAAACCGCGCGGGCGATGGATGCAGTTACCGGCATCGTCAACGAGACCGCCAATGGCGCGCAGGCCGTCAGCCAGACGATCACCCATGCCGATCGTGAAGCGGGCGAGGGCGGCGAAGTGGTGCGCCGCGCTATCGAGGCGATGGCAGCGATCGAGCATTCGGCACAGGAAATCGGCCAGATCATCAGCGTGATCGATGGCATCGCGTTCCAGACCAACTTGCTCGCGCTCAACGCGGGCGTCGAAGCGGCGCGCGCCGGCGAAGCCGGCAAGGGCTTTGCCGTCGTTGCCACCGAAGTGCGCGCCCTCGCCCAGCGCAGCGCCGATGCGGCGCAAAGCATCAAGGCGCTGATCACGACCAGCGGCGAGCAAGTCGGCACCGGCGTCGAGCTGGTTCGTGAAAGCGGCACCCGGCTAGAGGCCATCGTGCGGCGGATCGGCGAGATCAGCGCCCTCACCGGCAGCATCGCCGGATCGGCCTCGCGGCAGGCGGTCAACCTTACCCAGATCAACGGGGCAATGCGCGAGATGGACCGCATGACCCAGCAGAACGCCGCGATGGTCGAGGAATCCTCCGCCGCCACGCGCAGTCTCGCCGCCGAAGCCGTTCGCCTCAACGAGCTCGTTGCGAGCTTCCGCACCCGTGACATCGCCCAGCGCCCCGCCGCGCTTGCAGCGCCCGAGGCACTGCGGCGCAAGTCTGCTGTCGACGTGCCGTTTGAACCGATGCCGCTGGCGCTCGCCAGCTGATTCCGCTCAAGCGTTCGCGCAGGCCATCCGTTCCAGAGCGGCGAAGCTATCCAGCACGCCCGGATCGGCGAAGGGCGCGATCTGGGCGAGGATCACCCCGGCAAAATCGCGCTCGGTGTCGATCCAGTAGTAGCAGTTGAAGATGCCTGCCCAGTGCAGGCTCCCCGGCGAGCGGCCAGCCGGGCCCGTCTCGGTGTTCACGAGGAACCCGCCCAGTGTCCAGCCGCCGCGCTGGCCTGGAAGCGGATTGAAGGCACTGGCAAAGCTCGGCATCGCGGTGGTCATTTCGCCCGCCGAAAGATGTTCCGGCAGCGCATCCTCGCGCGCGATCCGGGCCATTTCCGGCGAGAGCACGCGCACCCCGTCCAGTTCGCCGCCGCGCAGGATCATGCGCAGGAACCGGGCGTAGTCGCCAGCGGTCGAGGACAGGCCGCCACCGCCGTTGTGATACTCGCCGCCGCCAAGCACCATGCCCTGCGTCTTGAAACCGCCCCCTGCCTCACGCACGTGGATTTGCGCTGCGTCCGCATCCCACGTGGCGCGGAAGCGCGTCTGGGTCATGCCGAGCGGGCCGGTGATCTCGCGCTCGAACCATTCGCCGAGCGTTATGCCGGTCACGGCCTCGACCGCCAGCCCGGCCCAGTCGATGCCGACACCGTACTGCCACTGCGTTCCCGGTTCGAACAACAGCGGCAGATCGAGGCTGGCGCGCTTGCCGCCGGCCATCTTGCCGGTGGCCATGGCATGGCGCAGCAGATCTGCATTCATGAACGTGTAGCCGCAGCCCGAGGTGTGGAGCAGCAGGTGGCGCAAGGTCACGGGCGTCTGCGCCGGGCGAAGGATGGCCGTGCCTGCATCGTCAAAGCCATCGAGCACTTGCGGCTCGGCGAGTTCAGGCAGGATCGACCCGACCGGCGCATCGAGATCGAGCTTGCCGCGTTCGACCAGCTGCAGCACCGCGACGCTGGTGAGCGCCTTGGTCATCGAGGCGATCTGGAACAGCGTGTCCTCGCGCATCGGCACGCCATTCACCGCATCGGCCATGCCGAAGGCGCGTGAATAGCGTGTGTCCTTGCTGTCGGTGATCAGCGCCACCGCACCCGGCAGGTTTGCCGCCGCAACCACGGCCTCGAAATCGGCGATGCCCTTCATGTCCCGTCCCTTTCTCTTGGCCGTCAGCCCTCTTGCGGGGCTTAGAGTCTTTGCCACTTGCGTGGAAGGCGGCACCGGCCCGCTCCCCCGCCCGGCCACCCACGAGAGTACTCTGAATGGGTGGCCGGGCGGGGGAGCGGGCCGGTGCCGCCCTGTTTCGGCTGCGCCGAAACAGCAACAGGTAATCAGCGCGGCTTGCGGTGCTCGCCCCTGACCCAGCGGACCGTGCCCGAACTGGCGCGCATCACGACGCTTTCGGTGGTCATGACGCCGCTCTTGTTGACCTTGACGCCCGCGAGCAGCGAACCGTCGGTCACGCCGGTGGCGGCGAAGATGCAGTCACCCTTGGCGAGCTCCTTGAGGTCGTAGACCTTGTTCAGGTCGGTGATGCCCCACTTGCGCGCGCGGGACTTCTCGTCCTCGTTGCGGAACAGCAGGCGACCCTTGAACTGGCCGCCGACACAGCGCAGCGCCGCTGCTGCCAGTACGCCTTCAGGCGCGCCGCCGGTGCCCATGTAGAGATCGATGCCGGTGTCTTCGTTGGTCACCGCGATCACGCCGGCCACGTCACCATCGGGGATCAGGCTGATACCGCAGCCGAGCGCGCGCAGTTCGGCGATGAGTTCGGCATGGCGCGGCCGGTCGAGCACGCAGACGATGATGTCGCTGGGCTCGACGCCCTTGGCCTTGGCGACGGCGCAGACGTTCTCGCCCGGCGACTTGTTCAGATCGATGATGCCATCGGGATAGCCGGGACCGACCGCAAGCTTTTCCATGTAGACGTCAGGCGCGTTGAGCAGGCCGCCTTCTTCGGCAACGGCCAGCACGGCGAGCGCATTCGGCCCGGCCTTGGCAGTGATTGTGGTGCCTTCCAGCGGATCGAGCGCGATGTCGATCTTCGGGCCTTTGCCCGGCGCGGCGCCAACTTTCTCGCCGATGTAGAGCATCGGCGCTTCGTCGCGCTCGCCCTCACCGATCACCACGGTGCCGTCCATGTAGAGTTCGTTGAAGGCGGCGCGCATGGCTTCCACCGCCGCGGCATCGGCGGCCTTTTCATCGCCCCGGCCGATCAGCTTGGAGGCCCCGATAGCAGCCGCTTCGGTAACGCGGACCATCTCGAGGACGAGGACGCGGTCAAGAACTTGCGAGGCGGCGGGTGCGGGTCGGATGTCGGTCACGTTGACTCCTGAGGCTCGTTGGCGGAAGCTGCCCTGCCCTAGACGGGAGGATGATGGGTTGTCGAGGCGCGGATTAGTATACAGGCGCGCGTTTCGCGCATTCCTATGCGTAAACCTGTCGTTCCTTGCAATTGGAGTGGCCCGGGCTCAGTCGGTGCCCGCTGCCGACGCGGCGCAGGCACCGGCGGCAACCGCCGCTGCGCAGGGTGATTCTGCGGATCCGGACACCAATGCCCAGATCGCGCAGCGCCTGCTGACGGCAGGTCAGCCCAAGAAATGCGAGAAGGCCGGGCCGGATGGCGCGATCGTGGTTTGCGGCGGCCGTGCGGCGAGCGAGGCGGAGCGCCTGCCGCTGCGGGACCAGCTCGAATCGGCGCGGTCCACCAATGATGGCCTGCCACGGGCGCCCAATGTCAGCGGTCTGCGCGATTGCAGCCGGGGCTGCATCGGCTTCGGCTCTGCGCCGACGCCGATGTACTTCTTCGACATCACCAAGCTGCCTGAAGCGCCGCCTGATTCGGATGCCGACAAGATCGCGCGCGGAGAAATCCGGGCGCCGTGACCGGCAAGGCCTTTGGCCTCAGTCCTCCTGAATCAGCCGCAGCAGGCTGCCATCGGGATCGATCAGAGCGCCGACCAGGCCGCCCCACGCCTCGCGCTTCGGGCGGTGCAGACGCGGCCAGCCCGTGGTCTGCTCGGGAATGCCGGCAGCCTCGAGCGCCGCGTAGAACGTCTCCACGTCATCCAACCTGAGGCAGCTGCCAAACGAACTCGTCGCCGGATCAAGGTCCGGATAGGGGAAGAATTCGAGAATCAGGCCGCCACGCGCGAGGATCATCCAGCCGGCATCACGCCAGGATTCGGTAAAGCCGAACTGCCCGTAGAACCGCGCGGTGACCTCGAAATCGCGCGAAGGCAGATTGGGGGTCGCGTGATCTGCCATGGCGGATCAATCCTCGAGGATATGCATCACCAGCGGCGGCGCGGCGAGGCTTGGCGAGCCTTCGAGCAGGCGCAGCGCTTCGGCGATCGCGCTTTCCGGGCCTTCATGCGTGACCATGGCGACCAGCACCGCCTCGGTGCTGCCGATCGCGGCGCGGCCCTTCTGGATCAGGCTTTCGATCGAAACCCCGGCATCGCGCATCGCGGCCGTGATTTCGGCCAGCACGCCGGGGCGGTCGGCCACCGTGAAGCGCAGGTAGGCCTTGCCGGTGCGGTGGCCGCTATCGGCCGGTGCGGCTTTCTCAAGCTCGGCGGCGGGAATCGAGAACGGCGCGCCGATATCGCCGCGCGCGATGTCGATCAGGTCTGCCACCACGGCGCTGGCGGTGGGGCCGTCGCCCGCACCCGCGCCCTGGAACAGCAGGCGGCCGACGAAGTTGCCTTCTGCCACGACCGCATTGGTCGCGCCATCGACGTGGGCGAGCGGATGGTCGCGGTGGACAAGCATCGGATGCACGCGCTGGAACAGGCGGCGCTGGCCCTCGGCGTCCACTTCGGTTTCGGCCATGCCGATCAGGCGGATGTAGTACCCCAGCGCATCGGCCTGTGCGATATCGGCGGCCAGCACGCGGCGGATGCCAGTGGCGGCAACCGGCTTGAAATCCACCGCCGTGCCAAAGGCTATGCTCGAGAGAATCGCCAGCTTGTGGGCGGCGTCGATGCCGTCGATATCGAACGTCGGGTCGCTTTCGGCATAGCCCTTGGCCTGCGCCTCGCCCAGCACGTCGGCGAAATCGCGGCCGGTGTCCTCCATCGTCGAGAGGATATAATTGCAGGTGCCGTTGAGGATTCCGTAGATGCGGTCGATATGGTTGGCCGCCGCGCCTTCCTTGAGTGCCTTGATGACCGGGATGCCGCCCGCCACCGCCGCTTCGAACTTGAACGCGACCTTGGCGGCTTCGGCCTTTGCGGCAAGCTCCAGCCCGTGGTGCGCGACCATCGCCTTGTTCGCCGTCACAAGCGCCTTGCCCGCCTCGAAGGTGGTTCGGGCGAGCGCCAGTGCCGGGCCGTCGGCGCCGCCGACAAGCTCAACCACGACGTCGACATCGGGCCTTTCGCCGAGGATCACCATGTCGTCTTCCCAGGCATAGCCGGACAAATCGACGCCGCGGTCCTTGCTGCGGTTGCGCGCGCTGATCGCGCTGATGGTGATCGGACGGCCCGCACGGCGCGCAATGAGGCCTGCGTTGGCTTCAAGCAGGCGGATGACGCCACCTCCGACGGTGCCAAGACCGGCCAGCGCGATGCGCAAAGGTTCGCTCATGATGATCCCCGTAAAATCTTATGGCGCGCCTTAGGGTAGCTGATCCGCCCCCGCAACCGCCGCCGGTGAGTGTTGTTCAGGGTGCCGCGCGCTTGCGCGTGCAGGGGCCGAGATCGGCCAGGACCTGGGCATAGTCTTCCGCAGCGATTCGCCGGTCGGCGAGCGTGGCGGAGATGTTCGCGCGCTCGGGCAGGCGACCGGGCAGCCCGCAGGCGAGGCGGTACCAGGCGAGCGTCGAGGGCAGCGGTGCGTGCGCCGACGAATCGACGATTTCGGTGAAACTCACGCCCCATGTCGTCGGCTGGCCGGGCCGCCGAAGCACGGAGATCGAGACCGGCGCGCCGGTTGTGGTGCCGAGAAACAATTGGGTCTCGCCCTCGCCCGCCAGATTGCCCGGGACATGCAGCGCCTCGCGCAGTGCGGTGATCGCAGGCGGTGCGTCGGGACGCGAGGTTTCGGTCAGGATCGCCCGCAATGTCGCCTCGCGCGCAGGGGTGAGCGCGAGCATGGCATCGGGCGCAACGAGCTGGAGCTCGCCCGGCCGCTCGGGCACCGGGCGGGCGAGCACCAGCACGGGCACCTTGTTCAGCTTGGGCGGCTTACCCCGTGCATCGAGCGGGACATCGGCCAGAAAACGGATCGATTCGCCGAGGTTCTCGCCGATCAGCAGTGCCTGCGTTCGGGCTTCCACATAGAGGCGGGCACGGCCAGCGGGCAGACCCGGCGCTTCCTCGGGCTTGAGGCGCACAGCCTTGCGCACTTGAGCCTTTGCCACGATCTGGGCGGGCAGGGCGAGATCGACGAGATCGGCGTAGGCGAGGTCCGGATCTGCCTCCAGCCCCGGCGCCATGGAAACCGACAAAGCCGTTTCCTGTCCGTAACTTGCGGTAGAAACGGCGAGGCTGACCGCAACCGCTGCGAGCAGCGGCGCAAAGGCTGGGAGGGATAGGCGTTTCCGGCGGGAGCAGATGGTGCGGGGCATGCTTGGGTCCTTAGAATCGCTCGCGCCGAAAGGCGATGGCCACGGCGCCTTCGCGTGTTTCAGGCAGCGAAACCGTGAATTGAAGGTTAACCGATAAAGCATTTGCGCGCCTTTGGCTTCGGCGTTAAAGCTCGCCGTTGTCGGGGATTTCAACAATGAAAGCCCGCAAAAGCCGCCGCCGGGTTCCTTGCACCCGATGTCGGCGGTCCGGTTTGCCGGCAGGGTGGAATGAAATCGCTGGATTGGCCAATCGCGCTGGATGGGTGATTCCATGCGCGATTCCGTGAACGTAGGCATCCGCCGGATGTCCGCCGTTTGCGGAGAATCAGGAGTTTTGGAGCTGAATGGCATACGCTGACCAACAGATGAGCGGTAACAAGATCACCGCGCTCATCATCGTTGCGATCCTTCATGTCGGCTTGGGCTACGCTCTGGTAACAGGGCTGGCTTACGAGGCGTACAAGAAGGTCAAAGAGGTGACCTCGGCGGTCAACATCGAAGAAGAGAAGCCCCCGGAGGAATTGCCCCCACCCCCACCGCCCCCGAAGGATCAGCCGCCGCCGCCCATCGTGGCGCCGCCGCCGCCGATCTCCTTCAACGCGCCCGCGCCGCAGGTCGAGACCGTGACCACACCGCCGCCTCCGGCCCCGGTGTTCACCACGGCCGCGCCGCCGCCGCCGCCCCCGCCGCCGCCGCCCAAGTTCCAGCCGAAGGCTCCGGCTCCGAAGGGCAGCCCCGGCAACTGGGCGACTTCGAACGACTATCCGTCGCGCGCCCTGCGCGAGGAGCGGGAAGGCGTTACCGGGTTCCGCGTGTCCGTTGGCACCGACGGCAAGGTCACGTCCTGCGAAATCACCAAGTCGAGCGGCAGTCCCGATCTCGATCAGGCAACGTGCGACAACGTTCGTCGTCGCGCCCGGTTCCAGCCGGCGACCGATGGTGAAGGCAATCCCACAACCGGTTCGTATTCAAACGCGATCCGGTGGGTGATCCCGAAGGACTGATCTGATTGGCGTGGCCCTTCCCATGGGGAGGGCCGCGACGCCCGAGCTTATCTTTTTGACCCTTTTTACGATATATTGAAGAGGAAGACCCGAATGCTCATCCACACGCTCGCCGCAGCTGCCGCCACTGCCGCGCCCCAGAACAAGTTTGGTATCGCGGAAGTTCTGTTCCCCGGCGGCAAGCCCGCCTGGATCCCGCTCTCGACCTTCGGCATTCTCGTGTTCATGTCGGTCGGTTCCTTCTACATCCTCTTCACCAAGTGGGCCGAGCAGACCAAGGTGATGAAGCAGCACCAGTCGCTCGCCGGTTTCTGGCGCGCCGCCAGCCTGCGTGAAGGCGCTTCCAAGCTCGAGAAGAACTCGGCCTGGCGCCAGATCGTGGACGACGGCCTTTCGGCCGAAGACGCGGCCGGCAAGATGGACGAATCGGAAAACCACGACTGGATGCACAGCTCGCTGGCCCGTTCGGAAGCGTCGATCAACGCGAAGCTCGCCGGTGGCCTGCCGTTCCTTGCTACCGTCGGTGCGACCTCGCCGTTCATCGGTCTGTTCGGTACCGTCGTCGGCATCTACGGCGCGCTCATCAACATCGGCATCGCCGGTTCGGCCTCGATCGACAAGGTCGCGGGTCCGGTCGGTGAAGCGCTCATCATGACCGCGCTCGGTCTGCTCGTCGCGGTTCCCGCGGTGCTCGCCTACAACTACCTGCAGGCCCGCAACAAGCGCATCGCTGAACTGCTGACCGGTTTCAGCACCGACGTGCTCGCCAACCTCGCCTCGAAGGGCGTGGTCAAGCCTGCCCTGCCGGCTGCCCCGGCTGCCAAGCCCGCTGCTCCGGCCGCGGCTCCGGCCAAGAAGTAAGACCCGAATACGCGGACGAGGAGAGGGGACCAGTGGGCCAATCTGTGACAGGGCGGCCTGCCACCCCTCTTCGGGAACTACGCGGGTTCCAGCCGGGATAGTCAGGGCTCCCACGAGCCTTGAAAACCCGGTTCACCGTGGAAAGATCGGATAGGAACTAACCAATGGCGATTTCTACAGGCGGCGGGGGCGACGAACGCCCAATGTCGGACATCAATACCACGCCGCTCGTGGACGTGATGCTCGTGCTGCTGATCATCTTCCTCATCGCGGTTCCGGTCGCGATCCAGACCGTCGAGAAGCTCAAGGTCCCTGTGCTGCCGTCTGAAGAGACGCAGGACAAGGTCGAGAACCTGCTCGTGACGGTTGTGTCGACCGACGCCGGCGGGCGCAGCCCCGGTCAGGGCGGCTACGAGGGCTCCTCGCGGACCGGCCAGTGCCGCGTCTACATCAACAACATCACGCCGGTTGATAACAACGAACTCTACAAGATGGCGTTCGACCGGCTTGATGCGATCGTGAAGCGTGCCGGCGGTGCGCAGAACATGGAGCCCGACAAGATCCCCGAAGTACACATCCGCGGCGACGTCAACGTCCCCTGGAAGTGCATCGCCGGCGCGATCTACAACGTGCAGATTGCGGGTTATCCCAAGGTCGGCTTCATCTCCACCCCGGTTGATCCCAACGGCTAAACGTCGGCAAGTCACCCGGGTCTACGATACCAGACAGGAGTACCCCCTATGGCAATGAGCGGCGGCAAAGACGATGGCTCGCCGATGATGGAGATGAACACGACGCCGCTGATCGACGTCATGCTCGTGCTCCTCATCATGTTCATCATCACCATCCCCGTGGCCACCCACTCGGTCAACATCGACCTGCCCCAGGCGACCCCGCCGACGGACAAGCCGAAGATCGATCCGGTGAAGAACAAGCTGGTGCTCACCACGCAGAACCAGATCCTCTGGAACGGTTCGCCCATCACCGAAGGCAACCTCGTCTCGCTGCTTCAGGCGACGAAGGCGATGAACCCCGAGCCGGAACTCCAGTTCCAGCCCGAGGAATATGCCTCGTACGAAATCGCGAACCGCATGCTGAAGATCATCACGCAGGTGAAGGTCAGCAAGTTCGGCTTCGTGGGCAACGAGAACTTCGCGACGTTCAGCAAGTAACGCCGCGGGCACTCAGCCAAGCATGATCAAGGGGCGGAGCAATCCGCCCCTTTTTCGTTGCGAGCTATTCCGGCCGCATCGCCGCCGAAGCCAGACTTTCCGCCTCCAGCAACAGTTCCTCATCGGCCGCACCGGCTGGCACCGATTCCCGCCCGATCATGACCATCAGCGGCACTGCCAGCGGCGTCACGCGATCGAGCTCGACATGGACCAGTTCCGCTGCGGCGCGGTCCAACAGCGCGCCCAGGCGACCGACATCGGTCATTCGGGCGCGGGCGTCGGCCCAGGCCGCCTCGATCAGCAAGTGGTCCGGCTCATGCTTGCGCAGCACATCGTAGATCAGGTCGGTCGAGAACGTTACCTGCCGCCCGCTCTTGCGCGCGCCCGGCTGCTGGCGTTCGACCAGCCCGGAAATGACCGCGACTTCGCGGAAGGCTCGGCGCAGGAGATAGGAGTTCTGCACCCATTCCACGAATTCATGCGTAAGGATATCGGGTGAAAGCAGCGGAGCAGGGTCCTTCACCGGTCGCAGACCCCACACCCCTAGTGCATAATCGTTAGCGACGAAGCCCATCGGGGAGAGACCCGCGTCTTCCATCCGCCGGGTGATCAGCATGCCAAGCGACTGGTTCGCGTTCCACCCTTCGAAGGTGTAGTAGACCGTGTAGGCGCGGCCTCCATGCGGGAAGCTTTCGACCAGCAGCTCGCCCGGCGCCGGCAAGCGGCTCCGCCAGTCCTGCACTTCCAGCCACTCGCGCACGTCATCGGGGAAGCGGCCCCATCCGGCGCGGTCCGCCAGCATCGCCTGCACGCGCCCCGACAGGTGCGTTGTCAGCGGCATGCGCGCGCCATTGTAGCTGGGGATCTGCCCCGCAGACTTGGCCCCGCGCACGATCAACTCCAGATCGCGCACGCCCTCCACTTCAAGGTCCAACCCGGCAAAGCGGAATGTGTCCCCCGGCTTGAGACCCGCCCCGAAGCTTTCCTCAACCTTGCCCAGCGACCGCCCATTGCGGAAGCGGACTTCGAGCATTTCGGAATCGACGATGATCCCCGCATTGAGCCGATGCCGTGCCGCCTGCTGCGGATGGGTCAGCCGCCAGGTGCCGTCCTTCAGGCGGACGATGCGTTGAAACCGGTCATACGCCCGCAGCGAATACCCCCCTGTCGCCACGAACTGCAGCACCCGCTGCCACCCCGCCTCGTCAATCTCCGCATAGGCCAGCGAGGACCGCACCTGCGCGAGCAACTCCGCTTCATGGAACGGCCCGGCGCAGGCGATCGCCATGACATGCTGGGCGAGCACATCGAGCCCGCCGGGACGAAAGTCCTCGCCATCGCGCTGGCCCTCATTCACCGCATCGCGCGCCGCCATCGCCTCGAGGAACTCGAAGCGGTTGCCGGGGACGAGCATAGCGCGGCTCGGCTGGTCGAGCCGGTGGTTTGCCCGCCCGATGCGCTGGAGCAGGCGCGAGGAGCCCTTGGGCGCGCCCATCTGCACCACCATGTCGATATCGCCCCAGTCGACGCCGAGATCGAGGCTGGCGGTGCACACCAGCGCGCGCAATTCCCCCCGCGCCATGGCGCCCTCAACCTTGCGGCGCGCTTCCTTGGAAAGCGAGCCGTGGTGGATGCCGATCGGCAGCTTGTCCTCGTTGGCATCCCACAGCAGCTGAAAGATGTACTCGGCAAGGAAGCGGGTGTTGGTGAAGACCAGCGTGGTGCGGTTGCGGCGGATCGCCTCGTAGAGTTGGGGGAGGGCCCAGGCGGCCGCATGCCCGCCCCACGGCACGCGCTGGCCATCGCCGGGCAGGAGAATGTCGACGTCCGCCGGCGCGCCGGCTTCGCCTTCGACCAGAACGGTGCTGTCGAGATCACCCCAGGGCGCGAGCCATGCCCGGAAGCTTTCCGGATCGGCCAGCGTGGCAGAAAGCGCGGCACGCCGCAGCCCGGGCGCCAGCGCCTGCAGTCTTGTCAGAGCAAGCGCGAGCAGATCGCCGCGCTTGGAGGTGGCGAAGGCGTGGACTTCATCGATCACCACGCGCTGCAGGGTCCCGAACAGCTGCGCGCTCTCGGGGTAGCTGAGAAGGAGGGAAAGCGATTCGGGCGTTGTCAGAAGTACATGCGGCGGGCGCGCGCGCTGGCGGGCCTTGCGATCGGACGGGGTGTCGCCGCTGCGCGTCTCGACCGTGATGGGCAGGCCCATCTCGGTGATCGGCGTGAGCAGATTGCGCTGCACATCGTGCGCAAGCGCCTTGAGCGGTGACACGTAGAGCGTGTGCAGCCCTTCGGGCGGCGGCGCATCGCCGAGCCGCGAGAGCGTGAAGGCGGCCAGTGTCGGCAGGAAACCGGCCAAGGTCTTGCCCGCACCGGTGTCTGCAACCAACAGCGCGTGCTGCCTGGCATCGTCGGCCACCAGCATCTCGCTCTGATGCCGCCGCACACGCCAGCCGCGCCCTGCGAACCATGCCTCGATTTCAGGTGGGATTGTGGTGCCTGTCACCGGGTGGACACTAGCGCCTTATCCCGGAGGCCGCCAATTGCGCGTCGAGGGCAGCGAGGAGTGCCGCGAGGCCCGCTTCGCTCTCGCTTTCGGCCCTTGCGGTCAGCATCGCCTCGGTATTGGAGGCGCGCAGGAGCCACCAGCCGTGCGGCGTGGTGACCCGTACGCCATCGATGGCGACAAGGTCCGCTCCATCGGCAGCCAGCCGGGAGCGAACTTCGTCCACCACGACGAACTTGCGATCCTCCTCCACGGGGAATCGCAATTCGGGCGTGTTGATCATCACCGGCATGGCATCGTGCAACTCCGTCACGCTCCGACCAAGCCGGATGCAGGCTGCGATGAGCCGCACGGCCGCGTAGAGTGCGTCGTCGAACCCGTAGTAATCGTCCGCGAGGAACACGTGGCCGGTCACTTCGCCGCCCAGAAGAGCTCCAGTCTCCTTCATTTTGGACTTGATGTGGCTGTGCCCGGACTTCCACATCAAGGGTGATCCGCCGAGCGCACGGACCCGCTCGAACAGGGCGCCGCTGGCCTTGATATCCGCAACAACTGTCGCGCCTGGCTGCCTTTTCAGCAGATCCTCGGCGAAGAGCAGGAGCAGCGCGTCGCCGGTAAAGGCGCGGCCATTGGCATCGACGACACCCAGCCGATCCCCATCCCCATCGAAGGCTAGTCCGAAGTCGAGTCGTCCTTGCGCGACGGCATCGCGCAAATCGGCAAGATTGGCATCAACGGAAGGATCGGGATGATGGTTGGGAAACGTTCCATCGACACGCGTGTGCAGCAAGACATGGCGTCCCGGTATCCTGGCGGGCAGGCGGGCGCACAAGCGCTCGATTACGGGACCGGCGGCACCATTTCCGGCATCCCAGCCGATGGCGAGGCGCGCCACGGCATCTGGCGCGATACCCTCCAGCCCGACGAGCAAACGCTCGACATAGGAATCCATGATGTCGAAGGGCTCGGCCGTCCCGTCGCCCTGCGCCCAATCCCCCCGGGCGGCGAGGCGGCCGAGATCGAGTATATCTGGACCAAAGAACGGACCTCCCCGAAATACCACTTTGAAGCCATTCTGATCGGCGGGATTGTGGCTGCCAGTTATCTGAATGCCATCCTGCACCTCTGGCAGTGAGGCGGTCGCGAAATAGAGCATCGGCGTAGGGCCGAGCCCGATGCGGCGAACATCGACACCGCTGGCGCAGAGCCCCGCCACCAGCGCTTCTTCCAGCATGGGCGAGCTGAGGCGACCATCGTAACCGACGGCCACGATGTGCCGACCATCACGCAGCACACGTGTGGCGAAGCTGCGGCCGAGGGCATAGGCGTCCTCTGGCCCCAGCGTTTGGCCGACAGTGCCGCGAATGTCGTACTCGCGCAGCACGCTGGGGTGGAACTGGTGGTTCATGCTAGCATGCCGCCAAGGGGTTCCCACAGAGACGCGGAGGAACACAAGGGCGCAAAGATCATGCGTCCCGCCGCCAGACCCCTTCTTATGCTTGCGGCAAAAGCGCGGCGGCGCTGCACAACAAAGGTCTTCGCGATCTTCGTTTCCTCCGCGTCTCTGCGAGAAACAGGAAAATCAGCATCACCCCTGCCCATCAGGTCCGCGGCTCGAAATCCGCGCCAGCAGCAAATCGCGCGCCGCATTGGCCTCAAATACCGCATCGTTGGTACCGCCCCGATCCGGATGCACCTTCATCAGCAACCGCCGATGCGCATCGATGATCTCGTCATAACCCGCATCGGCCTTCAACCCGAGCAGGTTCAGTGCGCGCTTCTCGGCCGCTTCCTTGGCATTGGGGCCGAAGAGCTCCCACGGCCACCGCCCTGCCAGCATCTTCACGGCAAGGCAGGCAAGCGCCGCGAGGAGCAGGAACTTCACAGTACGGCTGCCATCGCCAGCTGGCCACGTTCGGGCAGCTTGAGTGCAAGGCCGGCGACAAGCGTGCGCAGTTCCTGCCGGGCGACAAGATGGCTGGTGCCGAGCTCGCCGAGATGTCCCTTGTCAAGCAGGGTCAGGCCGCTCGGGAACAGCTCGCGGTAGATCACGCGTTCGGAGAGGCCACTGGCGATGCGGAAACCGACGCGCTTGGACAGCTCGATCAGCGCCTGATCGATGCGCTTCTGGTTGCGCGCCTCGGTATAGCCGGTGCGGTTGCGCACCACGACCCAATCCATTTCCTTGCGTGCTTCCTTGATGGTCGCCATCGCGCGCTTCTTGCGGGCTTCCCAGATCAGCTCGGCATAGAACGAGAGGCGGCGGACCTTGAAGGTTTCGGCATCGACCTGGCCGATGAGATCGAAATCGACGAAGCTGTCGTTGAGCGGGGTGACCAGCGTATCGGCCTGCGTCGCAACGTGGCGGGCCAGCGGATCATCGCGGCCGGGGGTGTCGAACAAAACGAAGTCGTGGTCTGCGCCGAGCTGGCCGGTCAGGGCGTCGAGCTCGTCGCTGCTTGTGCCCTCGTAAACCGCGAAAGTCGCGGTCGGCAGCGTGATGCCGCGACGGCGCATGGTCTCGGCGCGATTTTCGAGATAGCGGTGCATCGTGCGCTGACGGGCATCGAGATCGATCGCCGCCACCCGCGCGCCCTGATAGGCAAGCGCGATGGCGACATGGACCGCCGTGGTGGACTTGCCGGTGCCGCCCTTTTCATTGGCGAAGACGATTCGGTAAGGGGCGGCGGGCAAACGATCATCCTTTCTGTGAGTGGCGGGCCCCCTTGCCGCCGGGCAGGGCTCAGGGCTAGAGGGCCTTTCCCTTTTGGGGGACTGTTGACCCCATGCCGGGGATTACTGGAGAGCCGTGGCGCGTGCAAATCCTGACTGCCCTGGAACCGCTGCGCACGGAGCTTTCCGCGCTGAAATCGGGGGACAATTCCGCCAAGGCCGAAGACCATCCCAAACTGGCACTCGTGCCCACGATGGGGGCGCTGCACCAGGGCCATCTGACGCTGGTGCGCGAAGCGAAGCGGCTTGCGCAACATGTCGTCGTCTCGATCTTCGTCAATCCGCGGCAGTTCGGCCCCAATGAGGACCTTGCGACCTATCCGCGCCAGCTCGAGGCCGATGCCGCGCTGCTGGCGGCGGAAGGCGTGGATGTGCTGTGGGCGCCGACGGTCGATGTGGTCTATCCGGCGGGTTATGCGACGACCGTGCAAGTGGGCGGACTCGATGCCGTGCTCTGCGGCGCGGCGCGGCCCGGCCATTTCGATGGCGTGGCCACCGTCGTCACCAAGCTGTTCAACCAGGTGCAGCCCGATGTGGCGCTGTTCGGCGAGAAGGACTGGCAGCAGCTGGCGATCATCCGCCGCATGGCGCGCGATCTCGATATGACGCATCCGCATGCGGACCGCATTGTGGGCGTGCCCACGGTGCGCGAAGCTGATGGCCTCGCGATGAGCAGCCGGAACAAGTACCTGACGGCGGAGGAGCGCGCCGCAGCCCCGGCCATGAACCGGGCCATGCGCGAGGCAGCGGCCAAGATCGTGGCCGGCGAACCGGTGGCGGAAGCGCTAGCCGCGTTGCAGGCTACCGTGCTGGCGGCGGGCTTTCGCCAGATCGACTATGCTGAACTGCGCGATGCCGTGACGCTGGAAGACGTGGCACAGTGGGATGGCCATGCGGCGCGCCTGCTGGTGGCGGCGCATCTCGGCAAAGCGCGTCTGATCGATAACGTGGCGGTCGTGGCCGGCCAGACCTGCTAGGTGTGGCAGCATGACCAGCACCCCCAGACAATCCGGCATCATCGAGGTCGACGGCCTGCCCTACCAATGGGAGCTGCGCAGCGAGCCGCAGTGGAGCGAGAATCATGGCTGGAAAGGCATGACCGTGACCCTGCTTCGCCAGCACACGCAGCGGGAGGCCCTGCTGGAATTTCCCCCGCCGAAGCGCTTGATGAAGGGGCTCCCGCGCGGGCGGTTGCAGATCAGCGACGCGGTGGTCACGCGCGGGATCCGGGCGGCGCTCGATGCCGGGTGGGAGCCGGAGTCGCGGGGCAAGCCGGTGGTGTTCATGGTCGACGCGGACGGCAACTGAGATGAGTAGCGCGCCAAAGCCATGGGATGGTGCCCAAGTTCGCAAGTGGCTGGAGTGCCGCCTCGAAGCAGCGCGGCTCGATCAGGTGGTCGCGGACAAGCGAGGCTATGCCGCCCAGGAAGACTATGACAAGGCCGCCGCCGAAGAATGGGTCTGCCGTGCCCTGCGGATCGCGGCCAGCAAGGATGACCGGGCGGCGCTGGCCGATCGCCTCAAGGATTTGCTCGGCCACGAAGACTATCCGGTCACGGGCATCTACGACGACCGCCGCTTCGTGCGGTTTGTCAGGGTCAACCTGAGGAAGCTCGCCAAGATGACCAAGGCGGGCGAGGGATTCGAGAACACGCTTCGCTATCAGTGAGCGCATTGCCTTGGGCGCCGGACGATTTATGGAAGCCGGAATGCAAGACCGGCAAGATCACTTCGCATACTGTGTCCAGCTGCTGGGCGGCACCACGGCCTTCGCGCGCCGCCTCAGGATCGACGAGCGCGCGATCCGGCGGTTCGTCAATGGCGAGCGGCCGATCAGCGATGGTCTACTGGCAGACACCGCGAAGGCCTTGCACGAACTCGGCACCGAAGCGACCGCCGCGGCAGCCGAGATTGCAGCCGCGCTCGGCCAGCCATAAGCGTTCACGGGCTCTCGGCCGCGCCGCTTTTCATCTGCGCATAGGCCTGAGCCCGCGCCTCGGGTGCCAATGACAAGAGGTATCGGCTGGCCTCCTTGTAGGTCAGGAAGGGCCGGCCATCGGCAGTGATGGGCACAGTGCGGCCGTTGAAGAGCCGGCGCAGGAAGCGCCGCTCCGCTCTGCCCAGTGCCTCGTCAGGTTCATCCGTGATCGTACTATCCTGTCATTCGCTGACCTGGTGACCGGTCATGGTCTGGTTTTCCCGCTCCGCGCGCCTTCGTCGAGGAAGTCGGCGAAGAGCGTGGCCTGCGGTCCGGCGGGTTCCGGTTCGGTGATCTCGCGCATCAGGGCATCGTCCAGCGGCTGCTGCATCGCTGCGGCGCCTGCGCCATCCGCGGTCAGCCAGCGGTCGAAGGGTTCGCCGGGGCGGATGAGCACCGGCATCGCCTTGGGGTGGATGCGGCCGACGGTCTCGTTCGGGGCACAGGTGAGGAAGGCGAAGCGGGGGCCTTGCTCGGTTGGGCGCCAGAGGCCGGCGAAGGCGAACAGTGGATCATCCGGGATATCGAACCAGTGCTTGCGCTTGCGGCCTGTTGCCGGATCGGGCGTGCCGGACCATTCGGAGAAAGCGGTGACGGGCACGAGGCAGCGCCGCGCCGGATCGGCGAGCGCCGAACGCCACATCGGCGAGGCGAGATTGCGCACGTTGGTGATCGGGCGCTTCACTTCGCCGAACGGTGGCCAGCCCCAGCGCATCATCGTGAGGGTGCGGCCCGCAGCATCCGCCACGACCACGGGCGCTTCCTGATCGGGGTAGATCTCGGAGAGCGCAGGGAGGTTGCGCCCCGCCACATCGGCCCGGAAAAGCTGCGCGATCGCTTGCGCATTGCTGGTCATGCGATAGAGATTGCACATAATCGGTGATGATAGCGGGAGAGAACGCAATGGCCACCCAGATCCGGCCCAACATCAACTGCAGCGATGCCGAATGGCACGCGCGGCAGGAACTCGCGGCCTGCTATCGCATCTTCGACCTCATGGGCTGGTCCGAATCGGTCTACAATCACATCTCGCTGCGCGTGCCGGACGAGGAGGGCGCCTTCCTCATCAATCCGTTCGGGCTGCTCTATTCCGAAGTCTGCGCGAGCAATCTCGTGAAGATCGATATCGACGGCAACAAGCTCGACGACAACCCGCACCCGGTGAACCTCGCCGGCTTCACCCAGCACGGCTATTTCCACCGCCACCTCGATTGGGCCCACGCCATTTGCCACGTCCACACCACGGCATCGATGGCGGTGTGCAGCCTCGAGGAAGGGCTGATGCCGATCAACTTCTATGCCTGCAATTTCATGCGCCGACTGGCCTACCATGATTTCGAGGGCATCACCGTCCGCGCCGAAGAAGGCGAGCGGCTGCTGGCGAACCTTGCCGACAAGAATATCCTGATGCTGCGCAACCATGGCCCGGTGGTCATGGCCAAGAGCCTGCAGGCGATGTTCGTGCAGATGTGGGCGCTGCAGCGCGCCTGCGAGATTCAGATGGCGACGCTTTCGATGGGCCGTCCGCCGGTCATGATCTCGCAGGATGTGATCGACGTCCACCAGCGCGATCTCAGCATGGCAAACCCTCCGGGCGGCGGCCCCGGTGTGGGCGATTTCAACGCCTGGACGCGGCGGATCGATCAGATCGACCGCTCCTGGCGGGATTGAGGCCCTTGTCGATAGGCCGGGCGGCGCGCTAGTCGGACGCCGCCATGGCCATCCTCACCGTCAACAACCAGCCGATCGAGATCAAGCTGGAGAGCGATACGCCGCTGCTCTGGGCGCTGCGTGATGCGGCCAATCTCACCGGCAGCAAGTATGGCTGCGGCACCGGCGAATGCGGGGCCTGCATGGTCATCGTTGACGGGCAGGCGATGCCGAGCTGCACCCTGTCGCTGGGGGAGGCCGAGGGGCGCACGGTCACCACGATCGAGGGGCTTTCCGCCGATCGCAACCATCCGGTGCAGCAGGCTTTCGTGGCGGAACAGGCGATCCAGTGCGGGTTTTGCACCCCGGGGCTCGTGATGGCGGCCGCCGCGCTGCTTGCGCACAACACCGATCCGACCGAGGCGGACATCAGGGCCGCGATTACCAATATCTGCCGCTGCGGCGTCTATCCCCGCCTTGTCCGCACGATCCAGCGCGCCGGACGCATCGCGCGCGGGTTGGAGCCGGGCGTACCGCTGCCGGTGCCGGCTACCGCGACGACGCCGGGGCTGTAGCGCTGACGGCCTGGCATTCCGTCAATCAGCACTGCCACGAAGGGACGGTGGATTGTCCGTCAGAACCCCATCCGCACCGTCAGCCGCGCGCTGCGGGGCTGGGCGGTGGAGATGTTGTTGTCGGTGTGCGCAGTCGGGAAATACTGCTCGTTCAGCAGGTTGTTCACGTTGAGCTGGACTGAGAGGTTCTTCGAGACGTTATAGAACACCGCTGTATCGACCCGCGTCCAGGCTGGCAGGGTCACGCTGTTGCTGACCGTTGTATAGGCCGAGGACTGGTGCGTCACGCCGAGGCCGAGGCCAAGCTTTCCGGTCACATCGTAACGGGTCCACAGCGAGATCTGGCTTTCGGGCAGGAGCGCGAGGCTGCGCCCGGCAGGGGCGGCGGTGGTCGAAGAGCGGACCTTGCCATCCTGCAGCGCGTAGCCGAGGCTGACCTGCCACTGGGGCAGGATCTTGCCGGTCGCGGAAAGCTCGATGCCGCGTGTGCGGGTCTTGCCGGAGAGCTGGGGCAGGCCGGTGACGGGGTCATTGAAGCGCGAGTTCTCGCGGTCAAGCCGGTAGGCGGCGGCGGTGAGCGCGAGCGCCGGCGTCACGTCCCATTTGGCGCCGACTTCGAGGTTGCGGAACTCTTCGGGCGCGAGCGTGGCCTGCGTGGCATCGAGCGCGCTGAACTGGTCGCCCGACTGGGGGAGGAAGCTCTTGGTATAGCTGCCATAGAACGAGAGGTTGGCCTTGGGCTTCACGATCACGCCGGCGCGGGGCGACCACTTGCGATCGGTGCGCCCGGCGCTGGTGCTGTTGAGCAGGTTGTCCGCGCTGATCCTGAAGCTGTCATAGCGCACGCCGCCGACGATCTGGAGGAAGGGCGCCAGTTCGATCTGGTCCTGCACATAGGCCGAGAAGATGGTGACCTTGGCATGCGTGGAGCGGCTGGGCGAGCCGAAGGTGATCGCAGGAACAGCAAGCCGGTCGGCCAGCGTGACGGTGGCTGAGGCCTTGTTGCCGGGGAAAATGCCTTCGGAGCGGGTTGCATCGGTCGCCTGATCGGCGCCTTCGATCCCGGCGATCACGGTATGGTTGATCGGGCCGGTCTTGCCTTCCCAGGTGAGATTGGCCTGCCCGATCCAGCTCTCGCGCACCGAGGTGCTGTTGTAGGCGCTGAGCGAAACCGTGTTGCTGGCCGGATTGACCGCAGAGCCGGCGAAGATGTTGCCGTAGTACTTGTCGGTGTGGCTGTACTGGCCGGCGAGGGTCAGCGTCAGACTGTCCGCCAGCCGCTGGGTGAGGCGCGCCTCGAGGATATGCGCCTTCACGTCCGAGATATTGGTGTCGCTGCGGCCAAAGAAGGTGTCGCGATAGCCCTCGAGCGGTTTGCCGGCGAGCGAGGGGACGCCGCGATCGGCGATGCGGGAATCGTCGTCGTAGTTGTAGGAGAGGTCGATCCGGGTATCGGCGGAGGGCGCGAAGGCGAGCGTGGGGTTCACGCCGATGAAGCGGCCGTGGAAGTCCTGCCGGTGGTTGTCGAATTCCTCGTAGGTGCCGTTGAGGCGCGCGCCGATAGTCTGCGACAGCGGCGCATTGAGATCGGCGGCGAGTGCGAAATCGCCAAATGTGCCGACCGCGGCGCTGGCCCCGATGCTCCTGCCCGCAAGCGAGGGGGTCTTGCGCACGCGGTTGATCACGCCGCCGCCACCACCGCGCCCGAACAGCAGCGCATTGGCGCCGCGCAGCACTTCGACGTGTTCGATGTTGTAGAGCGAGCGGTAGTACTGCGTGTCGTCGCGCAGGCCGTTGAGGAAGAAGTCGGCCGTGGTGTTCTGGCCGCGCAGCACGATCTGGTCGCGGTTGCCTTCGCCTTGCGCGAGGACGACGCCGGGCACATAGCGCAGCGCGTCGGTCAGCTGGGTGACGCCCTGATCATCGAGCTGTTCGCGGGTGATCACGGTAACCGACTGCGGGACATCGATCAGCGGTGTGGGTGCCTTGATACCAGCGGCGGTATCGCTGCGGTAGCTGTCGACATGGCCCGTGACCACGATGGGGCGCCGGTCAACGCCATCGCCTGCATCGGCCTCGCCGCCGCCCCCATCCGCTGCCATCGGCACCTCTTCGGCCTGCACGGCGATCGGCAGGAAGGCGCTCGAGGCGAGCAGCAGGGCGGCGAGGGTTTTCACGGGCACTTCCTTTTTGAGAGGCATTCGCAAGAACCTCTCTATTGCGAGTCATTCGCACTTGCAAGGATGATATTGAGAATCTTTCGCGAACTGCGCGCGCACGCGAACAGGCAGCCGGAGCGGCTGCCGTGAGGGAAATCAGCAGGGAAAGGGTGCGCTGCGCTTCAGAACAGCGGGAGGGCGCGGCCGGCGAGGATCAGGGCGAACGCTGAGCCGAGCACAATGGCCGAGCGCAACAGTTCTGCCAGAGAGACGGCAGGAGCAGCGGCAACGAGGGCAATAGCGCGGGCCATATCGCGATCATGCGCCGCGACTGCCTAACAAACCGTTAAGCGCGTACCCGCGATCAGGCCAGCCATTCGAGCAGTGAGGCGAGGCATTCGCGCGCCAGCAGCTTGCTGCGCTCGGGGCTCCAGCCCTGCGCCGGATCGGGCAGGTCGTCGTTGTCCTTGAAGGGCATTTCGAGCGTCATCGAGACAGCGCCGAAGCGCTCGGCGATCTGGTTGGTGGCCATCGTAAGATTGGCCTTGCCGGGCCGCGCGACGGGGTAGCCGCGCCTGGTCTGGAAATCAGGCGTACGCCGCTCAAGGACCGCGCGGTAGCGGCGATAGGCTTCGCCCTGCGCCTCGGTCCAGCCGGGGATGCCTTCAAAGCCGGCGAAGAACACGGCAGGGATGGCCTCATCGCCGTGGACGTCCATCGCGAAGTCGACGCCGGTCTCGTCCATGGCATTCCGGATCGCGAGCACTTCGGGCGAGCGTTCGGCGCTCGGTTCGTGCCATTCGCGGTTGAGGTTCACGCCGACCGCGTTGGTGCGCAAGTGCCCGCGGCGCGAGCCATCGGGATTGCAATTGGGCACGACATGGAAGCGGCAAAGCTGACGCAACTTGCGCGCATGCGGATCGGCCGGGTCGGTCAGCATGTCGAGCGCGCCTTCCATCCACCACTCGGCCATCGATTCGCCGGGATGCTGGCGCGCGATCAGCCAGACCTGTTTCGCGCCCTCGCCCAGCGAGAGGCAATCGATCGGCTGGCCATCGAGGCTGGACCCGAGCACGCGGTGGGCGACGCCTTCCGCGGCGGCAATCTCGGCAACGAGATCGTGATGCCGCTCCATCGAATAGGGCGCGAAATAGGCAAACGAGCAGGTCGCGGCTTCGGGCGTGTACCGGATCGTCATGGTGCCACCATCGACCGCTGCGTCATAGCGGGTCTCGGCGCGGTACCAGGTGTCGCGGTCTTCCGAGACGCAGGCGCGGTAGCCGACCCAGCCATCGGGATAGGCGGCCGAGGCAAGCCCGGTGATCCTCAGCTCCAGCGGACGGCCCGCGCAGCCGCTGACGCGGAAATGGAACCACTGGAAGAACTCGGAATGGGCATCGCACCGGATGCCGAGCCGTGCGGTGTTGCCATCGATGCCGAGGACTTCAATATTGCCGCTGTCAAAGCCTGCGTCGATGCTGATGGAATGCGTGGTCATTTGACCGTGATAGTCGCCCCCGACGTTCCGGGAAAGCCCGTGAACAATGCACGGGCGAGACGCGGCGCGGCCTTGTCGATCGCGGCGGACTTCGCCTTTTCGTTCTCGACATTCTCGGCCCGGCCTTCCCACAGCGAGAGCCCGGTGGCGCGGCTGCGGATCACGACGACGAGCCGGGTGTAGACCCGCGCCTTCGGGCCGCCGCCGAGATTGAAGCCGAGCCCGAGACCGACGCCGCTGTTCCACCCGCCGGTCGCGCCGCCGACGCCGACCGAGACAGGGCCGCGCTGGCGTTCGGTGCGCTGGACTTCGCGCTCGACGCGCACTTCGGCCACGGCATCAGCCGCGCCGGGTGTGGAAGTCCCAAACTTGAGTGCGGCAAGTTCGGCTTCCACGGCCTGCAGCCAGGTGCGTGTCTCGAGGCTGCTTGCATCCGCGCCGGGCGCCGCGATGACAGAAACTGCCCCGCGGCCGAGCGTCGTCACACTTTCGGGGGTGTGAAAGCGGGTCACTTCGACCGGGGCGGCGCGGGCTGGCGCGGCGATGAGCGCGAGCGCGGCGAGGAAAAGGCGGGCCTTCATGGGATCACCGCCGCGAGCGGCTGGACGACCTGGCCGTCAGGGAACTTCTTGAGCAGCGCGGTGGCGAGGCGGGCGGCCATCTCGCTGTTGTTGATGCCGCCGTCTTCCTCGCGCGCCTCGCCCTCGGCGTGGCCTTCCCAGAGGACGCGGCCAGTGGCCTTGTCGCGGATGCGCAGATCGAGCCGGGTGGCGACGATTGCCTTGGCGGGCTTGGTGAGATCGACCGCGAGCGCGAGGCCGAAGCCGCTGCCGCGATTGCTGACGGTGGTGCTCATGGCGCCGCTGACTTTCTTGCGCGGGGCTTCCTCGGGAACGGCCACGCTGTGGCTTACTCCGATCTCGGCGACTTGCCCCGGGTCGATCGCCGTGGCGGTATCATAGCCGCGCCGCGCGAGCTCGTCGATCACGGCGGCTTCGTAGACCGGGAGCTTGCCGTCCTCGTTGTCGCCCGCATCGCTTTCCATGCGGCTCACCACGATGCGGCCCTTGCCAAGCAGGGCTTCGGCATCGGCGGTGCGGTAGGCGGTGACGTCGATCTTCTTCGAGGCTTGCGCGGTCTGGCGCGCGGAGGGATAGCGCGGATCGGGGTCGCGGTCCTGCCAGCCGCCGCCCCCGCCCCAGCGCCCTTCGCCCGGAAAGCCTTGCGCCAGTGCGGGCGCCGCACTGCAGGCGAGAAGTGCGGCAAGGAGCGAGGCGGTGATTCTCATGTGACAGCTTTCGGACGCGGCGCGGAGTGTAAAACCTAGGTCTTGCGTGCTGTCTTGCGCATGAACGGTTCGTTTGTCGATTCCAACGCAAGGGGAGCCTGCTACTGCATTGCAGCAATTACCTGGGAGAGTGATTCGGATGGCCAAGGTTCCCGTTCTCGTTACCGGCGGCGCCGGCTACATCGGCAGCCATGCGGTGCTGGCGCTGAAGGATGCGGTTTGGCCGGTCGCGGTGATCGACAACCTGACCACCGGCTTCCGTTTCGCGATCCCCGATGGCGTGCCGCTTTACGAAGGCGATATCGAGGATGGCGCGCTGCTGGCGCGGATCTTTGCCGAACAGAAAATCGGTGCGGTGATGCATTTCGCCGGGTCGATCATCGTGCCGGAATCGGTCGAGGACCCGCTGAAATACTATCACAACAACACCGCCAAGAGCCGCGCGCTGATCGCGGCGGCGGTGGAGGCGGGGGTCAAGCATTTCATCTTTTCCTCGACCGCGGCGACTTATGGCATTCCGGAGGTTTCGCCGGTGACGGAGGACAGCCCCAAGTCGCCGATCAATCCCTATGGCATGTCGAAGCTGATGACCGAGACCATGCTGGCGGACACCGCGCGGGCGCATCCGATCAACTATTGCGCGCTGCGCTACTTCAATGTGGCGGGTGCGGACCCCGAGGCGCGGACGGGCCAGTCGACCGCCGGGGCGACGCACCTGATCAAGGTGGCGGTGGAAGCCGCACTCGGCAAGCGCAGCCATGTCGGCGTGTTCGGCACCGATTTCGACACGCCCGACGGGACTGGGGTGCGCGACTATATCCATGTCTCCGATCTGGCCGCCGCGCATGTTCTGGCGCTGGAGGCGCTGATTGCCGAGCCGCAGCGCTCGCTGACGATGAACTGCGGTTATGGTCAGGGCTTCTCGGTGCTTGAAGTGCTCGATGCGGTCGACCGGGTGACCAACCGCAAGATCGAACGCAAGCTGGAAGGCCGCCGCGCGGGCGATCCCGATTCGCTGATTTCGGACAACCGGCGCATCAAGGCGACGCTGCCGTGGGTGCCGAAGTATGCCGATCTCGACGTGATCGTGAGCCACGCGCTCGCCTGGGAGCGGAAACTGACCGAGATCCGCGGCGAGGGCTGAGCGGACGGTTGACTTTCGCGCAGGGCGCGCATAACCGCCGCGTTCCAATTTCGGCCCGGTCGGCTCGGGCATAAGGATTCGCCATGAAGATTCGCAACAGCCTGAAGTCGCTCAAGGATCGTCACCGGGACAACCGCGTGATCCGTCGCCGCGGCCGCACCTACGTCATCAACAAGACCCAGAAGCGCTTCAAGGCGCGTCAGGGCTGATCCCGCGCACTCCGCTGCGGCGGGGCGCATTGTGATCAAGCGGTCTTGAACCGGCTCAAGGCCTCCGCCACCCGCGGAGGCTTTTTGCATGTGCGGAAGGAATGAGCCGCGTGAGTGATGCGGTCGAAGCCGTCGTCTGGGATATTGGCCATGTGCTGGTGCAGTGGTCGATCCGCCATCTGTACGAGAAGCTGATCGACGATCCGGCTGAACTGGACTGGTTCCTCACCCACGTGACCACACTGCCGTGGCACTTCCGGCACGATGCCGGCGAGCCACTGGCGGACCTCATCGCGGAGAAAGTGACCGAATTTCCCGAGCACCGTGCGCTGATCGAAGCCTATGCCCCGCGCTGGCTGGATACGATCCCGGGGCCGATCGATGGCACGCCTGCCCTGGTCGAGGCGCTGGCTGCGAGGGGTGTGCCGCAGTTTTCGATCACCAATTTCGGCGCAGATACCTGGGCCATGTTCCGCCCCACTTTCCCTGTGCTCGATCACATGGGCGATGTGGTGGTGAGCGGTGTGGAACGGTTGATCAAGCCCGATCCGGCAATCTTCCATCTTGCCGCGCAGCGCTTTGGCCACGCGCCGGAGCGGATGCTGTTCATCGACGACAACCCGGCGAACATCGCAACCGCCGGGGCGCTGGGCTGGAATGTTCATCACTTCACACGCGGCGCGGCTGCGCTGGAGGCGGATCTGCGGGGGCTGGGGCTGCTAGCCTAGTCCGATCAGCGAGATCTGCCGCCCATAGCCTGCTTCCCCGGAATGGGTGGAGCGGCGGAACGAGTAGAAGCGATCGGCCTGCGCGTAGGTGTCCTCGCCCAGCATGCCGACAGTGCCGATACCAAAGGCCGCGAGGCGCGCGGCGACATAGCCTTCGAGATCGAACCAGCTGTGCCCGGCGCGGCCCGCCTTGAAGAAACGCGCGTTGGCTTCTTCTTCGGCGGTGAAGCGTGCCTCGAAGGCGGCGTCCACTTCGTAACTCTTCTGCGCAATGCAGGGGCCGACCACGGCGGCGATGCGCGCGCGGTCTGCGCCGAGCGCTTCCATGGCCTCGACCGTCCGGTCGGTCACGCCGCCGATGGCGCCCTTCCACCCCGCGTGGGCGGCACCGATCACGCCGGCTGCGGGGTCATGGAACAGCACTGGCGCGCAATCGGCGGTGAGCACGCCGATGAGCAGGCCGGGCTCCCGGGTAACCAGTGCATCAGCCCTGGGGCGGTCGGCATCGTCCCACGGCGCGGTGACGGTCACCACATCGGGCGAATGGATCTGGAAGCAAGTGAGGAGCCGCGCTCCCGGCAGCACCGCGTCCCTTGCGCGGCGGCGGTTTTCGGCGGTGTGGTCGGGGTCATCCTCGCTGTAGCTGACGTTGAGCCCGGCGTGGAGGCCAGTGCTCACCCCGCCGCGCCGGCCGAGGAAGCCGTGCGCCGCGCCGGCGAGCGCCGGGTGGGTCAGGGCTTCGGGCGCTTCTGTCATCCGTCCAGACTCTTGCTGACCTGCTCGCGCACATCGCGCGAAAGGCCGGGGGCGGCGGCGATGCGTTCGAGTTCGGCCCGCATCAGTGCGGCGCGGGCCGGTTCGATGCGGCGCCAGCGGCCGAGCGGGGGGACGAAGCGCGCTGCGACATTGCCGTTGATCGGATCGAGCTTGAGGATGAGGTCCGCGATCATCTTGTAGCCTGCGCCGCTGGCCGCATGGAACGCCTGCGGATTGGCAGCGAACGCCATATAGAGCGCGCGCACGCGGTTTGGGTTGGTCAGGGTAAAGTCCGGGTGATCGGCGAGCGCGGTGACATGCGCCAGCGTATCGGGATGGAGTGCGCCGGCCTGAATCGAGAACCACTTGTCGATCACCAGCGCATTGCCGGCAAAGCGGGCGTGGAAATCGGCGAGCGCGGCTTGGCGGGCTTCGTCGCATGTCGCAGCGCCGATCCCGGCAAGGACCATCAGCGCCCCTTGCCGGTCGGTCATGTTGTCCGCCGCGTCGTATTGCGCCTTGGCGCGGCGGGCGGCTTCGGCGGGGTCGCTCGCGGCGAGGTAAACCAACGCCTGTGTCTTCAGTTTGCGCGCGCCGCGGGCTGCGGCTTCGAGGCTGTAGGGCACGGCGGTGCAGCGATCATGCAGCGCGTGCCACTGCGCGGCCAGCTCGCTGCCGAGCCAGCGCTTCAGCGCCTCGCGCTCGGCATGGATGCGCGAGGGATCGGCCTGCGCGATCTGCTCGGCGATGTAGCCTTCGCCGGGCAGGATCAGCAGCTCGCCGCGCATCAGATCATCGAGCGCTGTGTCGGCCAGCACGGCGGCGTAGACATCGCGGATCGCGGCAAGGCCTTCGGCGCGGGCGGTGTCGGTCAGTTCGCCCGAGACAGCCGCGACGAGGTGGCGGACCATGAGCTGCTGCATCGCCTCGTAGCGCGCGAAGGGATCATCATCGTGCGCGGCGAGGAAGACGAGATCGGCGGTCGTCACGGCGGTGTCGATGGCCACCGGGGCCGAGAAACCACGGTTGATCGACAGGACCGGCAGCGCGGCAAAGCCCTCAAACCTAAAGCTCTGTTCAGCTTCAGTCAGGACAAGCAAATGTTCTCCCGCGTGTTTCCCGGTCGCGCGGTCGAACAGCGCGGTGCGCAGCGGGATGACCATCGGCTGCTTGTCCGGCTGGCCAGGCGTGGCGGGGACGGTCTGGCCAAGCGTGAGCGTGGCGGTATCGCCGGCGTGGGTCAGCGTGGCGGTCACGCGCGGGGTGCCGGCCTGTTCGTACCAGCGGCGGAACTGCTTGAGGTCGAGCCCGGCGCCGTCCTCGATCGCGCGGACGAAATCCTCGCAAGTTGCCGCCTCGCCGTCATGGCGATCGAAGTAGAGATCGGTGCCGGCGCGGAAGCGTTCGGGGCCCGCCAGCACTGTCATCATGCGGATCACCTCGGCGCCCTTGTTGTAGACGGTCGCGGTGTAGAAATTGCTGATTTCCTGATAGGAATCCGGGCGGATCGGGTGCGCGAGCGGGCCCGAATCCTCAGGGAACTGGGCGGCGCGCAGCACGCGCACATCCTCGATCCGCTTGACCGGGGCCGAGCCCATGTCGGCGCTGAACTGCTGATCGCGCAGCACGGTAAAGCCTTCCTTGAGGCTCAACTGGAACCAGTCGCGGCAGGTGACGCGGTTGCCCGACCAGTTGTGGAAGTATTCGTGCGCCACGACGCCCTCGATCGCGTCATAATCGCCGTCGGTCGCGGTTTCCGGGTCCGCGAGAATGTAGCGCGTATTGAAGACGTTGAGGCCCTTGTTCTCCATCGCACCGGCGTTGAAATCGGCGACGGCGACGATGTTGAACAAGTCGAGATCATACTCGCGGCCATAGACTTCCTCGTCCCAGCGCATCGAATCGATCAGCGCCTTCATCGCGTGCCCGGTGCGCGTCTCGTCGCCAGCGCGGACGTAGATGGCGAGATCGACGCGGCGGCCCGAGCGGGTGGTGAAGGTATCGCGCGAGGCGACGAGATCGCCCGCAACGAGCGCGAAGAGATAGGACGGCTTTGGCCAGGGATCGTGCCATTCGGCCCAGTGGGTGCCGTCGGCATCCTCACCCGAGGCGACGGGGTTGCCGTTCGAGAGGAGGACCGGGAAGGCCGCCTTGTCGCCGGTCATCCGCACCGAATAGACGCTCAGCACGTCGGGCCGGTCGGGGAAGAAGGTGATGCGGCGGAAGCCTTCGGCCTCGCACTGGGTGCAGAGCATGCCATTCGAGGCATAGAGCCCGGACAGCTGGGTATTCGCGGCGGGATCAATCTCGGTCTCGATGGTGACCTTGTGGCGGTCCCCCGGCAGGTCGATCACAAGCTGGCTGCCGTCCATGCGCCAATCGTTGTGCGCTGCGCCATCGACCAGCACCGTCTTGGCCGTGATGCCATCACCATCAAGCCGCAGAGGGCCGCGCGCCGCGCCATTGCGCTCCACCACCAGATCGGCGCGCACGCGGGTGGCAGTGAGCGAGAGTGCGAAATCGAGCGCAATTTCCGGCACCAGCCACTCGGGCGGGCGGTAGTCCGCGCGCTGGATGACGGGGGAGGGGACGGCGGGGGTGCTGGACAGATCGTTCATCCGGCCAATGTAGGGAGCGCCGCCGCAATCCGAAACGCAAAATCGGCGGGCCGGAAAAACTTCATGGGAGCGTGGGTGCTTGACGGCGGCACGGGCGGGTCGCACCCATGGCGAGATGCCAAGGGCGCAGGTGCGCACGGTGATGCAAGGGAAGACGATGAAGCTGCTCATCTTCGGCATGGGCTATACCTCGCAGGTGATCGCGGCTCGGCTGCGCGCGGCGGGCTGGGAGGTTGTTGGCACGGGGCGCGAGGGGGATTTGCGGTTCTACGACCGCGAGCCGGTGCTCGCCGCGCTGGCCGAGGCGACCCACGTGCTGTCATCGGTTCCGCCGGCGCGCGAGGGCGGTGATCCGGTGCTCGAGACGTATGGCGAGGCCCTGGCGGCGGCGCCGGCCCAATGGATCGGGTACCTTTCCTCGACCGGCGTCTATGGCGATGTCGGCGGGGCGTGGGTGGATGAAACCGCCGAAGTCGGCACCGGGCGGCGCTCGGCAAGGACGGCGGCGGACCTCGCATGGCAAGAGTTGGGCCAGCGGGCGCGGGTGTTTCGGCTGCCGGGGATCTATGGCCCCGGACGCAGCGCGCTTGACCGGGTGCGCGAGGGCCACGCCAAGCGCATCGCGCTCGAAGGACAAGTGTTCAGCCGCGTGCATGTCGAGGACATTGCCAGCGGCGTGATTGCCGGGATGGCGGGGCCTGCGGGCGTCTACAACCTTGGTGACGATGAGCCTTCGAGCCAGAACGCGGTGATCGAGGAAGCCGCGCGGTTGCTGGGGGTCACCCCGCCGCCGCTGCAGACGCTGAAGGAAGCCGCGCTCTCGCCCATGGCGCTGGCGTTCTATGCCGAGAACCGGCGGATCGCGAACGGCAAGGCCAAGCGCGTGCTGGGCTGGCAGCCGCGCTACCCGACCTACCGCGAGGGGCTGCGCGCTCTCAACGCCACGACCAGCCCGATCATCGCGAGTGCCGCGCCGGAACCGGCGAGCAGCGACCAGCGATAGCCTTCGAACGCCGTCGAGATCAGCATCGCGACCACGGGGACCAGCACGCCGTTATAAGCGGCCCGGCCGGGACCGAGCGCGCGGAGCAGGCCGTTATACATCGGGAAGGTGACGACCGTGCCGACGATGGCGAGATATGCGGCGCCGCCGGCATAGGCCAGAGTGAAGTCGAACTGCGGCGGGCCGGAGATGATCCACGCGATCGTGCCGTCGACCGTCGCACCGATCATCATGGCCCAGGCTAGCAGCGTCGGCACCGACTGGCCGCGCGCCATCGGGCTTGCCTGCACGACGTTGCCGACGGAGGCGAACATCAGCGCGATCATCACCATCAGCCCGCCGATGATCACCTTGGAACCCATCACGGCATTCTGGGCGAGCGCGATGCGGTATTCGTGCAGCATGAGCAGCGCGATGCCAGCGAGCGCGATGGCCGTGCCGAGCAGGAAGCCGCGCGTGATCCGCTGGCCGAGGAACAGGCGGGCCAGGATCGTGTTGGGCACCAGCAGCAGTGCAAACAGCACCGCGACGAGGCCCGAGGTGATATACTGCTCGGAGCGGTAGACGAACTGGAAGTTGAGGCTGAACACGCTGCAGCCCATCACCGCCGCCACGATCAGGCCCTTGCGGTCCGGCACCAGCGGCAGGCGCTTGAACGCGGCGAACACGAACATGCCGATGGCCGCGCCGGTGAAGCGCCAGGTGACCGACCAGCTCGGCGGCACATCGCCCAACTGGTACTTTATCGCGATCCAGGTCGAGCCCCAGATCAGCGCCGTGATCAGGAACGGGGCGAGGATGCGGGGCTCGAGGAAGCTCGCCTCGCCGCTTGTCTGATGATCAACGCTCATAGCGCCGCGATGGCGCGGGCGAGCGCTTCCACTTCGTGGGCCGGGCTGCTCCATGCGGTGACGAGGCGCGCGGCGCCGGGGGCGCCTGCAGGGGCGGCCCAGTCGTAGAAATCGAAGCCCTGCGCGCGCAAGGCGGCCTGCTCGGCGGGGGCGAGGATCACGAAGACCTCGTTCGCTTCGACCGAGTGGATCAGGCGGTCCCCGCAGGCGGCGGCAATTTCGCGCGCGGCGGCATTGGCGATGCGGGCGTTCTCGAGCCAGAGGCCATCCTCGATCATCGCGAGGATCTGTGCGGCAAGGTAGCGGCCCTTCGATTGCAGGTGCCCGGCGCGCTTGCGGGAAAAGCGGACGACATCGACCAGATCGGGCGCGAAGAACACGATGGCTTCCGCGCTCATGCCGCCGTTCTTGACGCATCCGAAGGTGAGCGCATCGACCCCGGCGTTCACGGTGACATCCGCCGGCGGGCAACCGAGGTGCGCGACAGCATTGGCAAAACGCGCGCCGTCCATGTGCAGGCCAAGCCCGCGCTCTTTCGCCAGAGCGCTGATCTCCGCGACTTCGCCGGAGGTATAGACGCGGCCGCATTCGGTGGCCTGCGTGATCGAGATCGCATGCGGCTGGACCTGATGGACGCCGGGGCGGATCGCATCGAGCACGGCGCGGATGGTATCGGGCGTGAGTTTGGCGCCCTCACCCTCCGCCAGCAGGAGCTTCGCGCCGTGCAGGAAAAAGCCGGGCGCGCCGCCTTCGTCCATCTCGATATGCGCCTCGCGGTGGCAGACGACGCCGCCGTGCGGCGGGACCATGGCGGAAAGCGCCAGGCAATTGCCGGCGGTGCCTGTCGCCACCCATAGCGCGGCGCAGGGGACGCCGAAGAGTTCGCTGAAGGCGGCGTCGAGCCGCGCCGAAAGGGCATCGCCATCATAGGCCGTGTCGGCCAAGTCGGCGGTTCGCATCGCGGCCCAGATGCGGGGGTGGACAGGGGCGGCGTTGTCGGAGAAGAACTTCATGGCCGCACCCCTTAACCGGCATGGCACGCCCGGGAAAGGGAGCATACCTTGGGAGGCCAAAAGCTATGGACGACCCCGCCATCACCTTGATCGATCACGGCGCCGAAGGCGAATACCAGGCCCGCGTGGCGGATAGCCCCGTCATAGGCCGCCTGACCTGGGTGCGCCACGGCGATGTGTTGACGGCTGAACACGCGCTGGTGCCGACCGAGATCGGCGGGCGCGGGATCGCCGGAAAGCTGGTCGAGGCGCTGATCGCCGATGCACGGGCGCAGGGCTGGAAGATCGTGCCCGAATGCAGCTACGTAGCCGCGGCGTTCCGGCGCCATCCGGAGTGGGCGGACCTGCTGGCGTGAGCTGCAGCGCCTTCAGGTCGGCGCGGGCACGTCTGCCGGGGCCGGTTCGCGCAGCAGCGGGACCAGTTCGTTGTTGAGGTCATCCAGATCGAGAGCGCCGGCCTTGGCAAACCGCAGGCGGCCAGACCGGTCGAAGACATAGTTGGTCGGGATCGAATTGTTGATCGGGGCGTATTTGCCCTTGATCGACCGCAGCGGGGTGAGGCGCAGGACAGCGAAGAGCTTCTTCAGTTGGCTGATCGGGACCGAGCTTTCGGTGGTCACGGCAAATACGCGCAGGCCATGCTGGCGTTGGGCGACATAGTAGGCGTCTAGCAGCGGCAATTCGGTCTTGCAGGGGCCGCACCAGGTCGCCCAGAAATTGAGCACGACGACCTGCCCGCGCAACTGGGCGAGCGTGATCTTCGTGCCATCGACCATCGTCATTTCAAGGGGAGGAGCAGGCTCGCCGACTTGCGGCTTGGCTGCGCCCATGCAGGCAGCCGCCGCTATGGCCAGCAATGCGAGCCGGCCTTGGCGGGCCATGGTTGCCTTCATCGCGGTCTCCCCCAAGCATCGAGGAGCGCTTTGCCCGCCCCCCGATGAGCGGGTCTGACTCCGCTGCCCTGCCGACGCAAGGGCCGACAGGGCAAACGTGCCAAACCGGATGCGATAGGTGGTCCCTCCCCCCGGAGTTGGCCCCGGGAGGAGGGACCATTGCGTCAGATCAGGATGCCCTCGCCCGGCGCAGCAACATCAGCCGCGCGGAACAGCAGATTGTCGAAGCCGACGTAATCGTTGGTCGCCGCATTGCCATCGTTGGTCGAGAATTCGAGGCGCTGGAGGCCATCGAAGGTATCGAAGCTGACGGCCTGCGCGGAGCCGCTGCCCACGATGATCGTCTCTTCGGCGACGAGGTTGAACCCGTCTGCATCCGAATAGCCGCGAATGGTGACCGCGACGCCATCGCGGAACGCTGCGGAGAACGCGCCGCCGAGGAAATCGAATGCGTCCGCGTTGGTGATCACCACCGGGGCGCCGGCGGCCTGTCCTTCATAGCCGGCGACTTCGAAGTTGTTCGCCTCGGCAATGAAGCCGATGTTGGTGCCCGAGGCGGCCGCGTAGCCGGGCAGGCCGCCATCGACATGATAGGCCCCGGCCTGTGAGAAGGTGAAGCCCTGGTAGGTGCCGAGGACGGTTTCCCCGCCCGGCGCGAGCACGATGTCATCGAAATCGAGCGTTACCGTAGGCGGAGTATCGTGGAAGGTGAGGTTGTCGATACCGAAATAGTCGCGCGTCGCCGCATCGTTGTCGTTGGCATTGAACTCGATGCGGGTGGCGCCGGAGAAAGTGCCGAAATCGAGGCCATCGGCAAAGCTGACGAGGCTCTGCGCAGCGATATCCACGGTCACCGTCTTTTCGCCGATGAGGATCGTGCCGGCCTGATCGGCATAGGCGCGGATGGTGACGACGAGACCATCGCGGAAGGCCGAGGACAGCTCGATCGTATCGAGCGTGAAGGGCTGCTCGCGGCTCATCACAAGGGCGCTGCCCGCGGCAGCATCGTCATACCCGCCGACTTCGTTGTTCGCGGCCTCTGCAATGAAAAGGATGTTCTGGCCGGAGCTGGCGACATAGCCGGGGATCGCGCCATCGGGATTGTAGACGCCGGCCTGAAGCCAGTTGAAACCGCCGTATCCATTCGCAAGGCGGGTTTCACCGCCTTCGCCAAGCGCCAGCGAATCGAAGGTGAGCGTGGTTGCAGGATTTGCCACTTTTTTGGTTCCCTATGTTCGTATCTCCGCGCCGCAGACAAACCAATACGGAGAGGAAAACTTACGAAAAATTAGGAAATGGCATTGATCCGGCGTTCACCAAACCGGGGCGCAAGGCGGCCGCACGCAGAGCACGCGCAAAGCCGCGCTGCAAGCGGGACAGGATTGGCGGGAGGGGGGAAATGGTGCTGCTGGGGAGGATTGAACTCCCGACCTCAGCCTTACCAAGGATGCGCTCTACCACTGAGCTACAGCAGCACACCATTTCCGCCAGCATCACAGCTGGTGCCCACATCCGGCAATCCCGGGGCAGGCAGGCGCGCGCTTTGGCGGTGGGGCATGCGTTTGTCAAGGACAGGCTTGCAGGCTTTGCCTTGGCGCGGCAGAGACGGCGGCGATGACCGACAAGACCCCCGCATCCGAAGACAAACCCGCGCTGACCCGCGAGGAGCGGCTGGCGCAGCGGCTGCGCGAGAACCTGCGGCGCCGGAAAGCGCAGGCGAGGGCGCTCGATGCGATGGGGGAAGAGCTGCAGCCAAGGTAGTGCTTGGCTGCGCCAAAGCGCCCCTTCCCAAATGCGCAGGCGGGCGCTAGGTCCGCCGCCTTGTTTCATCCGCAGCTTGCGAAGGACGACGATGCCCCGCCTGATCCTGATCCGCCACGGCCAGTCGCAGTGGAACCTCGAAAACCGCTTCACCGGCTGGTGGGATGTGGACGTGACCGAGAAGGGCGCGGCAGAGGCCTTTGCTGCGGGCGAACTGCTCAAGGCCAAGGGCATCCTGCCGACGACAGCGTTCACCTCGCTGCAGAAGCGCGCGATCAAGACGCTGCATCTGGCGCTGGAAGCGGCGGGCCGCATCTGGATCCCCGAGGACAAGGACTGGCGGCTCAACGAGCGGCACTATGGCGGCCTCACCGGGCTCGACAAGGCGGAGACCGCGGCCAAGCACGGTGACGAGCAGGTCAAGGTGTGGCGCCGCAGCTTCGATATTCCGCCGCCGCCGCTGGAAGCGGGGAGCGAGTTCGATCTCGCCAGCGACCCGCGCTATGCCGGGATCGATGTGCCGAACACCGAGAGCCTCAAGGACACGATCGCCCGCGTGCTGCCGTGCTGGGACGAGAAGATCGCCCCGGCGCTGCGCAGCGGCGAGACAGTGCTGGTCTCCGCCCACGGCAATTCGCTGCGCGCGCTGGTGAAGCACCTTTCGGGCATTTCGGACGCCGATATCACCGGGCTCGAGATTCCGACCGGGCAACCGATTGTCTATGAGCTCGACGACAACCTTGCCGAGATCGAGCGCTACTACCTTTCGGAGCGCTGAGCCGCTTCGGACGAGAGGGGATGTGAGGGGATGACTGAAGGCGCGGCAAAAGTCGCTATCGTCATGGGCAGCCAGTCTGACTGGGAGACCATGCAGAACGGCGCCGCCGTGCTCGAAAAGCTGGGCATTGCGCATGAATGCCGCATCGTCTCCGCGCACCGCACGCCGGATCGGCTGGTGGCCTTTGCCAAGGGCGCGGCGGCGGAAGGCATTCAGGTGATCATCGCAGGCGCAGGCGGCGCGGCGCACCTGCCGGGCATGATTGCATCGATGACACATCTGCCGGTGCTGGGCGTGCCGGTGCAGTCCAAGGCGCTGAAGGGCATGGATAGCCTGCTCTCGATCGTGCAGATGCCGGGCGGCATTCCGGTCGGCACCCTCGCCATCGGCGCGGCAGGGGCGACCAATGCGGCGCTGCTGACGGCCTCGATCCTCGCGCTGAACGATCCCGCGCTCAGCGAGCGGCTGGTGGCGTGGCGTGAGGCGCAGACCGCGTCGGTTGCGGAAAGGCCGGTCTAGGCAGATGATCACACCGGGCGAGACCATCGGCATCCTCGGCGGCGGCCAGCTCGGCCGGATGATCGCGCTTGCGGCGGCGAACCTCGGCTATCGCTGCCATGTCTATGCGCCCGAGACGGATTCGATCGCGGCGGATGTCTGCGCGGGGTTCACGTGCGCGGGATGGTATGATGCCGAGGCGCTCGCCGCTTTCGGCAAGAGCTGCGCGGTGGTGACTTACGAGTTCGAGAACGTGCCGGTCGCGCCACTTGCCGCGCTGGGGGATGTGGCGCTGCATCCGGGAACGCGCTCGCTGGAAGTGGCGCAGGACCGCGCGGCGGAGAAGCGCTTTGTCGAGGCGTTGGGCGGACGTCCGGCGCCCTGGGCCAAGGTAGACAGCGCCGAGGATCTGGCAGCGGCGATTGCCAAGATTGGCACCCCCGGCATTCTGAAGACCCGGCGCGATGGCTATGACGGCAAGGGCCAATGGCGCATCATGACGCCGGCTGATGCCGAGGCGCTGGAGCTGCCCGGTGTGCCGCTCGTCTACGAAGGCTTCGTGGCATTCGATGCCGAGTTTTCGGTGATCCTCGTGCGCGGGGCGGATGGCGACGTGCGCTTTTGGGATTCGGCGCAGAACGGGCACAAGGCGGGCATTCTGAGCCAGTCGGTGGTGCCGGCGGGTGACATGGTGAGGGCGCAGGTTGGCGCGGCTCGCGCGCTGGCGAAACAGGTTGCGGATGCGTTGGGCCATGTCGGTGTGTTGACCCTGGAGTTCTTCGCCACCGCCGAAGGCCCGGTGTTCAACGAAATGGCGCCCCGCGTGCACAATTCGGGGCACTGGACCATCGAGGGCGCGCTCACCTCGCAGTTCGAGAACCATGTGCGCGCGATCTGCGGGCTGCCGCTGGGTTCGACCGATCTGTGCGCGGCGGGCGTGGTGATGGACAACCTGATCGGTGACGAGGCGCATGACTGGCCGGCGATCCTTTCCGACCCCGCCAACCACTTGCACCTCTACGGCAAGGCGGCGGTGCGGCCAGGGCGCAAGATGGGCCATGTGACGCGGCTGGTGCTGTAGATGGCGGGGTCTATCTTCTTGATCATTGCACGTGCGAGCGATGGAACGATTGGCGACAAGGGCACCCTCCCGTGGAAATTGCCCAATGATCTCAAGCACTTCAAGGCTCTGACCATGGGCCGGCCGATGATCATGGGGCGCAAGACCTTTGCCTCGCTGCCGGGGCTGCTGCCGGGGCGGCGGCATATCGTGCTGACGCGCGATACCGGCTGGTCCGCACCGGGGGCCGAAGTGGCGCACGATGTGGCAGGCGCGCTGGCGCTTGCGGGGGACGGCGAGGTGGCGGTGATCGGCGGGGCTGATGTGCTGGCGCAGTTCGAAGGGCTGGCGCAGCGCTACGAGTTGACCGAGGTGCACGGTGACTACGCCGGGGATACGGTGCTGCCCTATCCCTCGGCGCCGTGGCGCGAGACGGCGCGGGAGAGCTTTCCGGCTGACGGCGCCTATCCTGCGCATGATTTCGTGACGTTCGTGCGGGGGGCGGCCTGATGCGCCTCCATGCCAGCGAGCCCATGCCCGAGGCGCTGCGCGGTGCTGTCATCGCGCTGGGCAATTTCGACGGGTTTCACCTTGGCCATCAGGCCGTGGCGGGCGAGGCGGTGCGCTGGGCGCGCGAGATGGGGCGGCCGGCGATCATCGCGACGTTCGATCCGCATCCGGTGCGCCACTTCAAGCCCGATGCGCCGCCGTTCCGCCTGACCACGCTGGACCAGCGCGAGGCGCTGTTCACCGCGGCCGGGGCGGATGCCATGCTGGTGTTCGCCTTCGATGGCGCGCTGGCGGCGACGACGGCGGACTCCTTCGTGCGCGATCTCTTGGCCGAGCGGCTGGGCGCAGCGGCGGTGGTAACGGGCGAGGACTTCACCTTCGGCCGGGCGCGCGGTGGCAACATCTCTGTGCTGCGCGAAGTGGGGGCTGAAGTCGGGCTGCAGACGCGCGCGGTCGGGCCGGTGCTGCTCGATGGCGAAGTCGTCTCCTCCAGCCGCATTCGTGAGGCGCTGATTGCGGGCGATCCGCAGGAAGCCGCGCGGCTGCTGACGCGGCCCTTCGCCATCAAAGGCCCGGTACAGCACGGCGACAAGGTGGGGCGGACGATCAATTTCCCGACCGCCAATCTGGATATCGGCACCTACCTCAGGCCGCGCTACGGCATCTATTCGGTGACGGGGCGCCTGCCGGATGGCCGGGTGCTGAAAGGCGCCGCGAACATCGGCATCCGTCCGACCTTCGATCCGCCCAAGGAACTGCTCGAGCCGCATTTCTTCGATTTCTCGGGCGATCTCTATGGGCAGGAGATCGAAGTGGCCTTCCACCACTTCCTGCGCGGCGAGGCGAAGTTTGACGGCCTCGACGCGCTGGTGGCGCAGATGGGGCGCGATTGCGACGAGGCGCGGCGGCTGCTCGCTCACATCGGCGGGTAGGCGATCATCACGCTGAGCACGTAGCCGCCCCAGAACGCGGTCGGCACGATCAGCCATGGCGCGCGGGATTCGCGCCCGCGCATGATGAACATGACAGCGACCGCGACGATCAACGTGACGACCGTGCCCCAGAACGCGGCCTGGTTGCGCTGCAGGCCGCTCGTGTAGAACGGATAGGCTATGCACAAAGCGGCGAGGGCGAAGGGCGTCCATGAACGCCAGCCGGAATCGCCGCTGCCGCGCACATAGACCCAGCGCGATGCGCCCATCAGGCCGAGCAGCACGGTCCAGATCAGGCCGACGACGGCACCGGGCGGGATCATCGGCATCTGCCGCCCGCTGGGTGTCGCCCAGCCGATGGCGAAAAGGAAGCCGTTGATCGCGATGGTGGCCGCGATCAGGACCGCGACATTCAGGGCCAATGCGCCGCGCCCTTCGGCCCTGAGGAATGCGGTGCTGAGATCGGGGGCGGGCATGTCGGGTTCCTTCGGGGATGCGGGATGGAAGCATAGGCCTTGGCAGCGTTTGTGCGATCCATAATTTGCAGGAATCCGGGCGCGGCGCTAAGGCCCGCCGATCATGACCGAAGCCCCTGACTACCGCTCGACCGTCTTCCTGCCGAAGACCGATTTCCCGATGAAGGCCGGCCTCCCCCAGAAGGAGCCGGGCATTCTGTCGCGCTGGCAGGACGAGGGGCTTTACCAGCAGCTGCGCAAAGCCCGTGCGGGCGCGGAGAAGTTCATTCTCCATGACGGCCCGCCCTATGCCAACGGCGACATGCATATCGGCCATGCGCTGAACCATATCCTCAAGGACATGGTGTGCCGCACGCAGAGCCTGCTCGGCAAGGACGCGCCCTATGTGCCCGGCTGGGATTGCCATGGCCTCCCCATCGAGTGGAAGGTCGAGGAAGAGTATCGCAAGAAGAAGAAGAACAAGGACGAGGTCCCGCCGGTCGAATTCCGCGCCGAATGCCGCGCCTATGCCCAGAAGTGGGTGGATGTGCAGCGCGAGCAGCTGAAGCGGCTCGGCATCCAGGGCGATTGGGACCACCCGTACCTGACGATGGACCCGGAAGCGGAAGGCACCATCGTTGCCGAACTGCTGAAGTTTGCGGAAAGCGGCCAGCTCTATCGCGGCGCGAAGCCGGTGATGTGGTCGCCGGTGGAAAAGACCGCGCTTGCCGAGGCCGAGGTCGAGTACGAGGACATCGTCTCGACCCAGATCGACGTGGCGTTCGAGATTGTTGAGTCGCCCAACACCGGCCTGCTTGGCCAACTTGTAGGCCAAGGCGAGCCGGTTTTTGCGGTGATCTGGACCACGACGCCGTGGACCATCCCGGTAAACCAGGCTTTGGCCTATGGACCCGACATCGACTACGTCGGCGTTTGCAGTGGGAGTGGCCCGAACCTGATCCTCGCAAAGGAGCTGATCGCCCAAGCAGCGTCGCGTGGATGGCTAAACGCGAGTGACCTGAAGGTATTTTGGGAAGGCAAAGGCTCCGACCTCGCCGGAACCATCTGCCGCCACCCGATGCACGCGCTCGGCGGGTTCTTCGCCAAGCCGCGCCCGATGCTCCCCGGCGATTTCGTTACGACCGACAGCGGCACGGGCCTTGTCCATATGGCGCCGGATCATGGCGAGGACGACTTTGCGCTGTGCAAGGCGCACGGGATCGAGCCGGTGTTTGCGGTGCAGGGCGATGGCAAGTACCGCGAGGACTGGGGCTGGCTCGGCGGGCAGGGCTCGGTGATCAATCCCAAGTTCAATGCGCCCGATGGCCCGATCTGCGAAGACTTGCGCGCAGCAGGCGGGCTGCTGGCAGCGAGTGCGGATTACAAGCATTCCTACCCGCATTCGTGGCGCTCGAAGGCCAAGGTGATCTATCGCTGCACGCCGCAGTGGTTTGTGCCGATGGATCGTCCGATTGCGCATGGTGTCTCGACTTCGCTCGACACGAACGGGGGAGAGAACAGTTCATCAAAGCCGTTCGCGTCGAGCGAAGTCGAGACGCCGGGTGCAACCCTGCGCCAGATCGCCATGCAGGCCATCGCCGAAACGCGCTGGGTGCCCGAAAAGGGCCGCAACCGCATCGGCGCGATGGTCGAGGGGCGGCCGGACTGGGTGCTCTCGCGCCAGCGCGCGTGGGGCGTGCCGATCACGCTGTTTGTGGATCGCAAGACCGGCCAGTACCTCAATGATCCCGCCGTCAACGCGCGGATCGTTGCAGCGGTGCGCAGCGGAGGCGTCGATGCGTGGTCCGAGGAGCGCGCGCAGGAGTATCTTGGCGCCGACTACAAGCTCGAGGACTACGAGCGCGTCACCGACATTCTCGACGTGTGGTTCGATAGCGGCAGCACGCATGCCTTCGTGCTCGAATCGGGCAAGTGGCCTGATCTGCTGCGGCCTGAAGGCTGGAGCGGCCCGCATGCCGATCTCTATCTCGAAGGCAGCGACCAGCATCGCGGCTGGTTCCAGTCCTCGCTGCTGGAAGCCTGCGCGACGCGGGGCCATGCGCCCTACAAGGCGGTGCTGACCCACGGCTTCACGATGGACGCCAAGGGCATGAAGATGTCCAAGTCCCTCGGCAACACGATCTCGCCCATCGACCTGATGAAGGAATATGGCGCGGATATCCTGCGGCTCTGGGCGCTCTCGGTCGATTTCACCGAGGACCATCGGATCGGGAAGGAAATCCTTCAGGGCGTGGCGGACCAGTACCGCAAGCTGCGCAATACGTTCCGCTATCTGCTGGGCGCGCTGGATGGGTTCGATCCTGCGGCGGAAGGCGTGGAAGCGGCGGATATGCCGGAGCTGGAGCGCTATATGCTCCACCGGCTGGCGGAGCTGGATGCAACGCTGCGGCAGGCCATCGCGGACTTCGATTTCAACACCTACACCCGCGTGCTGATCGATTTCTGCAACGAGGACCTCTCGGCGTTCTTCTTCGATATCCGCAAGGACTGCCTCTATTGCGACGCGCCGACGGACCCGAAGCGGCGCGCCTATCGCACGGTGCTCGATGTGCTGTTCCACACGCTGGTGCGCTATGCGGCGCCGGTGCTGGTGTTCACGAGCGAGGAAGTGTGGACCACGCGGTTCCCGGATCGGGGCAGCGTGCATCTGGAGGCGCTGCGCGAAGTTCCCGCCGAGTGGCGCGATGCGGCGCTGGCCGAGCGGTTCGAGGGGCTGCGCGCACTGCGCAACACGGTGACCGAAGCGATCGAGCCGCTGCGCCGCGACAAGGTGATCGGATCGAGCCTGCAGGCCGAAGTGACTGTACCGTCGGGTGCGCCAGAGTGTGACCTCGCCGAACTGTTCATCACGGCACAAGTGACGCGTGGGGAGGGCGCGGCGGTGGAGATCGTGCCGACTTCCTACCACAAATGCGGCCGCTGCTGGCGGCATCTGCCCGAAGTCACCGAAGACGGCGCGCTTTGCGCCCGGTGCGACGATGTGGTGGCGGGGCTGCCGGCATGAGGAGCCCCGATTCCCTGCGCGCGGCGGGCTTTGGCCTGGCGCTGGGCGTCTTTGCGCTTGACCGCGGAATCAAGGCGCTGGTGGCGGGGCCGCTCAACCTGCAGGCGATCAGCGTGATCAAGCTGCTGCCGTTCTTCGATCTGCGCTGGACCGAAAACTACGGCGTTTCCTACGGCATGTTCACTGCGGATTCGAGCGAGACCAAGCTTGCGCTGCTGGCGATGACCGGACTGATCGCACTTGGCGTCGCAGTGTGGATGCTGCGCGAGAGGGTGCTGGGCGATATCCTTGCGCTGGCGCTGGTGCTGGGCGGGGCGCTGGGCAACATCTATGATCGCTACACGCGCGGCTATGTGATCGACTATGCCGATCTGCACATCGGCCAGTGGCGCCCGTTCCTGATCTTCAACCTTGCCGATGCGGCGATCACCCTTGGCGTGCTGATACTGCTTGCCCGGTCGCTGCTTTCGCGCGAAAAGCCCGCCGAAGCGGCGGATGCTGACAATGATACCGCCCCAGATACCGGCACGGAGACTGTTTGATGCGTAAGTCCACGACGATCCTGTTGCTTGCCGGGGGCGCTACCCTTCTGGGCGCGTGCTCGCAGGGGGGCTCGCTGTTCAATCGTGTCCGGCCCGATGAATTCGCGGTGAGCCGTCAGGCGCCGCTGGTGGTTCCGCCCGATTTCTCGCTGATGCCGCCCAACCCGGGTGCGCCGCGCCCGCAGGATCTGGATAGCTCGAAGCAGGCGCTCGATGCCCTGTTCGGCGGCCCGGCACCGCGCAGCGCGGTGGAAACCGATGCGCTGGGCAAGGCAGGCGCTTCGGCAGTGAGCATCCGCAGCGTGGTCGGCGATCCCAAGACCAAGACCGTGGCCAAGGGCGCCACGGTGCGCGATATCCTCGCCGCGCCGGAAGGCGACGGGCGCGAGGCGCGGGCCAGCACGGCGGGTTGATCAGCCGTCGAGCACCGGTGCGGCGTGGGCGGGTTTGACTTTGCTCGCCAGCAGCTTGTCGATCTTGCGGCCGTCCATGTCGACCACTTCGAAGCGCCAGCCCTGATCGTGGAAGTGCTCGCCTTCCGAGGGCAAGCGTTTCAGCACGGATAGCGCGAAGCCGGCGGCGGTGGCGAAATCGCGGTCTTCGGGCAGCTCGATCGAGAGCCGGTCCGCAAGCGCATCAGCCGGGAGCGCGCCCGATAGCAGGAGCGAGCCGTCCTCGCGTTCGACCACCATCGGGCTGTCACCCTCATCGCCATGCGCGACGAAATTGCCGACGATGGCATCGAGCAAATCGGCCGGGGTGACGATGCCTTCGAGGTGGCCGTATTCATCGTGGACGAGCGCGATGGCGACTTCGGCCTGCTGGATCACGCGCAGCGCGTCCATCGTATCGAGCTGATCGGGCACGATCGCTGGCTTCTTCATCAGCCGCGCGAGCATGACCTTGCGGCCGCGCAGCAGCACTGAAAGCACATCGCGCACCTTGACCACGCCGACCACATTGTCGACCGAGCCATCGGCAACGAGCAGCAGCGAATGCGGGCTATCCGCGATGGCGGCGCGCAGTTCAGTCTCGGGCGCGCGGCGCTCGATCCAGTGGAGCTCGGTGCGCGGGGTCATCACTTCGCGCACAGGGCGGTCGGCGAGGCGCATGATGCCGGTCATCAGCGCGCGTTCGTCCTCCTCGATCACGCCGGAGCGGGTCGCCTCGGCAAAGATCATGTGGAGTTCTTCGGCGGTGACATCCTGCTCGCTGGTGCGGTTCACCCCGAACAGGCGCAGCAGCAGCGAGGACGAGCTGTCGAGCGTCCAGACGAACGGCGCGGTGGCGCGGGCCATGAGCTGCATCGGTGCGGCGGCGACGATGGCAATGGGCTCGGCGGCGCGCAGGGCGAGCTGCTTGGGCACGAGTTCGCCGACCACGAGGCTGAGGTAGGTGGTGATCGCGATCACCAGCACGAAACCGACGATGGGCGCCCATTCGCCGGGCAGGCCAAGCGCGGCGAGGCGCTCACCAGTCGGGCCGCCGAGGCTCGCGCCCGAATAGGCACCCGCGACAATGCCGATCAGGGTGATGCCGATCTGCGCGGTCGAGAGCAGCTTGCCGGGGTCTGCCGCAAGTTCGAGCGCGAGTTTCGCACCCTTGCTGCCGCCCTCCGCCGCAACCTTGAGCCGGGCGGGGCGTGCCGAGACGATCGCCAGTTCCGTCATGGAAAACAGGGCGTTGAGAAGGACCAGCCCAAGGATGATGAAGGCGTCTGGCCAAGGATAAGGGGTCACGGCCAAGGCGCTAGCAGATTTGCGCTCCCGCATGAAGGCCTGCTATTCGGCTGGCGTTCAGGATGGTAGGACGAATAGACGAGGCGGAACCGTCACAGGCGGCAATCGTTCAATTAGAGGGACACTCTCGGGAGAGTCCGTTCACAGGGGAAGTACCATGAAGATCCGGCGCGTTCTTGTCTCCAGCCTTTGCGCTGTTTCGCTCGTCAGCCTCTCGGCCTGCGTGACCGATCCCAACACCGGCCAGCAGAAAGTCTCGCGCACTGCGATCGGCGCGGGCGGCGGTGCGCTGGCGGGCCTGCTGCTGGGCGGCCTGATCGGCGGCGGCACCGGCCGCATCATCGGCGCGGGCATCGGCGGCGTGGCCGGCGCGGCCATCGGCTACAACTACGACAAGCAGATCAAGCAGCTGCGCGAGCAGACTGCGGGCACCGGCGTGGATGTCAGCCCGGTCGATGGTGGCAAGGCGATCCTCGTCAACCTGCCCAACGGCGTGACGTTCGACACCGACAGCACCCTGATCAAGCCGGGCTTCCGCGACACACTCGACAAGGTGGCGCAGAGCCTTGTGCAATATCCCGATTCGCTGATCGACGTGTACGGCCACACCGATTCGACCGGTTCGGATGCCTACAACCAGACGCTTTCGGAAAACCGCGCCCGGGCCGTGGCGGACTATCTCTCCGCGCGCGGGGTGAACGCGGGCCGCGTGCGCAGCCAGGGCTTTGGCGAGACCCAGCCGGTTGCCTCCAACGCGACCGAGGAAGGTCGCTCGGCCAACCGCCGCGTGGAAATCAAGATCGTGCCGGTTTCGCAGGACGATGTCGCCCGCGCGCGGCAGGGGCAGTAATTCCCTTACCAGCCGGGTTGACGCATGGTCAGCCCGGCTGGCATCGCTCCTTCGCAAAGGAGCGCATCGATGACCTTTACCCGCCGCACGATTGGTGCCCACGAGACCAACCCCATCGGCCTTGGCTGCATGTCGCTGAGCTGGGCCTATGGCACGCCGCCGAGCGACGAGGACGGCAAGCGCCTCCTCGCCCGCGCGCTCGACCTTGGTTACGATCACCTCGATACCGCGCGCATCTATGGCGACGGCCATAACGAAACGCTGATCGGCGAGGCGCTTTCGGGCCAGCGCAACAGGTTCTTCCTCGCCAGCAAGACCGGCATCATCGTCGATGGCAAGGCGCGGCGGATCGATTGCAAGCCCGAAACGATCCGGGGTGCGCTCGAAACCTCACTGCGCCTGCTCAAGACCGATCACATCGATCTCTACTACCTCCACCGCCGCGATTTCACCGTGCCGATCGAGGAATCGGTGGGTGCGCTGGGCGATCTGGTGCGCGAGGGCAAGATCGGCGGGATCGGCCTCTCGGAAATGTCCGCCGAGACAGTGCGCCGCGCCCATGCCGAGCATCCCATTGCCGCGCTGCAGACCGAATATTCGCCGATGACGCGCAATCCCGAGATCGCGGTGCTGGATGTGTGCCGTGAACTTGGCATCACCTTCGTGGCGTTCTCGCCGGTTTGCCGGGGCCTGCTGGTGGACGAGCGGCCCGATCCCGCCGCGATGCCCAAGGGCGATATCCGCCCGAACATGCCGCGCTTCCAGGGTGAGAACTGGGCGCACAACCTTGGATTGGCCGAGGCATTTGCGGCGCTGGCCGCGCGCGAGGGCGTGACGGCGGCGCAACTGGCGCTCGGCTGGGTGCTGGCGCGGGGCCCGCATGTCGTGGCGATTCCGGGCACCTCGCGGCAGGATCACTTGGCCGAGAATATCGCGCGGTGGGACTGGGAACCCTCCGCCGCGCTGGTCGCCGAGGTGGACGCGCTGATCAATCATCAGACGGTCGCCGGGCACCGCTACGGGCCGGTGATGCAGGCGACGATCGATACGGAAGAGTTCGAGGCGGCCTAACGCCACACTGCGTCATCCCCGTGTTCTCGTCATTCCCGCGAAGGCGGGGATGACGAAGGAAGGGGTGACAAGGGCGACTGGCGGTGACAATGCGGGCTTCATGCCTCCGGCGGGGAAGGGGTATTCCCCTTCCATCCCCGTGATCGGGGTGCGGCAGCACGGTTTCATGGTTACACAAGTTACACTGTGTCACCCTCGATTTCTTGATCTATCTATCGGATTAAAGAGGATAACTCCGCAAGGCGGACGGGTGACACTCTGCCGCGCATTTTTTCAGATTTGGACTGACGATGGGAAATAGCACAGCCGCGAGGCCAGTGCGGCTTATGCCAGATCAGGGCGATGTAGGAAAATGGCGGGGCGGCGTTGGGCTGTTATTCCGGCGCTCCGCCAGCCCGTCCACCGCCGCAGCATTGCGCCGATCAGCCAGCGCGACCACACATCAGCAAACCGGTATGCACGCATTGTCGGATGGGTGGTTCATGATGGTTTCCAAACTGTCAATGGCGGTTACATACCGCGAACAGACTTAAAAATAATATATATTTTTCAATGTGTTATATGTTTGGCATCAAGTTTGCTTTTAACTGGCCTAAGTGCGTCAAGCACGATTGAATTCAAGGAGTTTGCATGATGAAAAAGGCGTGTCTCGCTGTTGCGAGCGTTCTGGCCCTCGCCGCGGCCGCCCCTGCCAATGCGGCGGTGTTTTACCAGTCGTTTGAAAGCCCTGCGCTGGGTACTGGCAGTGGCGCATATGCCTATGGCACCACAAACCCGTTCAGCGGCAACCCCAACGTCCCGTCGACCACGTTCTCGATCCCGGGCGTGACGTTCCTGGGAGCCAGCGGCGTCCAGACCAACGGCAGCGCTTTCGGGTTCACCAATGCCCCGGACGGGACCAAGACGGCTTTTATTCAAAGCTATCAGGGTACCGGTGGTGCGATCAGCATTGCGCTCACGGGCCTCACTGCGGGGCAGCGGTACTTCGTGAACTTCAGCGCAGCGCTTCGTGGTTATATTACTCCCAGCAACAACACGGTCGGGAATCCGTTCACTCTGAGCCTCGCCAGTTCAGCGCCGCTCTCGACGACTTCGTTTTCGCCGACGAGCACTGCTTTCAGGCCTTTCACGAGCAGTTTCGTTGCCGGCAGCACGAGCGATACCCTGACATTCAGGGGCAGTGCTCTTCCCGGCGATGCAACCGTTGGGCTTGATGCGATCAGCGTTGCGGTCCCTGAACCTGCCACTTGGGCGATGATGATCATCGGCTTCGCCATGATCGGTTTCGGCCTGCGCAGCCGTCGCAAGCAGTCGGTTCGCGTTACCTACGCCTGACTTGCCAGACAGCTTCAGACATTGGCCGCCGACCTTCCGGGGTCGGCGGCCTTTTTCTTTCGGTGGCGCCGACCACAGGCTGCACGTCCCGCTGGTGACCATCATCCAGCGAAGTTACGGCAGAAGCTGTCACTTCGCGGTCCGGCCATCTCGGTCGCGAACTGCTCAATACGTCATTGTCGGACCTGCGCGAGAACATTGCCCGGGATGCGAGGGCTGGTGGCCCTTGCCCGCCGGAGGCTCTTTCTACGCCATCCGGCTCGCGCGCTCTGCCAGACGGTCCACTGCCGCCGCGTGGATCGCAGGCGCTGCGGCGAGGAGGCCGAACGCACGCGGATCACGTTTGTTGTAGGCCAGCGGCGCACCGAAGGCGTCGCTCACCGCCGCACCAGCTTCGCGGGCGATGAGCGTCGCGGCGCCGATGTCCCATTCGTAGCCCCAGCGCAGGGTGGCGAGGAGGTCGGCTTCGTTGGCGGCGACCATGGCGATGCGCAGCGCAATGGAATTGGGTTTGTCGACGAGCACGAGGTCGTGGTCGACGCGGGGGAGGGCGTCGGCGGGGACGCGGGCTCCGGTGAGTTCGAGGCGGTTGCTGGCGGTGAGGGGCCGGTCGTTGCGGGTCGCGCCTTGTCCCGCGATGGCCTGCCAGTATTCGCCGCGCGCGGGGGCATCGAGCGCGCCGATGAGAGGGCGGCCTTCGGAGATGAGGGCGACGGAGACGGCCCAGCCGGGGCGGCCACGCACGAAATCGCGGGTGCCGTCTATGGGGTCGACCAGCCAGCACAGCCCCTTGTCGAGCCGTGAGGGATCGTCGGCGGTTTCCTCTGAGAGCCAGCCGGCGGCGGGGAGGAGCGCGCCCAGTTCCTGTTTGAGATAGGCATCGACAGCGAGATCGGCGGCGGAAACGGGGTTGTTCGGGGACTTGTCCCACACATCGAGCGCATGGCCGTGGCCGGGCCAGCTGGCGAGCGCCAGGCGTCCGGCTTCGGCCATGATGGCGCGGAAGCGGTCGAAGTCGATCATTGGCTCTTGCGATGCGGGTTTGGTGGCCCAAGCGCAAGGGTCTCGTGGGGCTGGCGGTCGTGTCGTGCATTCGTATTCCGCCGCGCAGGCGGGGAATGCATCCATGCAGGCGCGAAAGGGGTGTGCGGACCCTTTTCAAGCCCTTAGTCGTGTGCTTAAGGCAGCGCGACTTGCCGGGTTCAAACCGCTTGCTCTCATTCTCTCTTTGCGGGGATCACGCATGAACGTTCATGAATATCAGGCCAAGGAATTGCTTGCCAAATTTGGCGTCGGCATTCCGGCGGGCATTGCTGCCCTGACCGTGGAAGAAGCGGTTGCGGCCGCGAAGCAGCTGCCCGGGCCGCTCTATGTGGTGAAGGCGCAGATCCACGCGGGTGGGCGCGGCAAGGGCAAGTTCAAGGAACTCGCCCCCGATGCCAAGGGCGGCGTGCGGCTGGCGAAGTCGGTCGAGGAAGTCGAGGCGTTTGCCAAGGAAATGCTCGGCAACACGCTGGTGACTGTGCAGACCGGCGCGGCGGGCAAGCAGGTAAACCGGCTCTACGTGACCGATGGCGTCGATATCGCCAAGGAATACTACCTCTCGATGGTGGTGGACCGGGGCACGGGCCGCGTCGCCATGATCGTCTCGACCGAAGGCGGCATGGATATCGAGGAAGTGGCGCACAGCACCCCTGAGAAGATCGCCACGATCACCATCGATCCGGCGCAGGGCTTCATGCCGCACCACGGCCGCGCCGTGGGCTATGCGCTGAAGCTGACGGGCGAGCTCAACAAGCAGGCCGCGACGATTGCCAAGCAGCTCTACACCGCGTTCATGGCGCTCGATTGCGACATGCTGGAGATCAACCCGCTGGTGGAAACGAAGGACGGCAATCTGCTCGTCCTCGACACCAAGATGAGCTTCGACTCGAACGCGCTCTATCGCCATCCCGATGTCGTCGCGCTGCGCGACGAGACCGAGGAAGACCCGGCGGAGATCGAGGCCAGCAAGTACGACCTCGCCTACATCAAGCTCGACGGCAACATCGGCTGCATGGTGAACGGCGCTGGCCTCGCCATGGCGACGATGGACATCATCAAGCTGAACGGCGAATTCCCGGCCAACTTCCTCGATGTGGGCGGCGGCGCGACGACCGAGAAGGTGACCGCGGCGTTCAAGATCATCCTGCGCGATCCGGCGGTGAAGGGCATTCTCGTCAACATCTTCGGCGGCATCATGAAGTGCGACATCATCGCCGACGGCATTGTCGCCGCGGCGAAGGAAGTGAACCTGCAGGTTCCGCTCGTCGTGCGCCTCGAAGGCACCAACGTGCAGCAGGGCAAGGACATCCTTGCCAATTCGGGTCTCCCCATCGTCCCCGCCAACGACCTTGGCGATGCCGCGCAGAAGATCGTGGCCGAAGTCCGGAAGGTTTCCTGATCCATGAGCATTCTTGTCAACAAGGCCACCAAGGTCATCACCCAGGGCATGACCGGCAAGACCGGCGCGTTCCACACGCAGGCCGCGCTCGATTACGGCACGCAGATGGTCGCGGGCGTCACCCCCGGCAAGGGCGGCACCAGCCACATCGGCCTGCCGCAGTATGACACCGTCGCCGAGGCCAAGGCCGCGACCGGCGCGACCGCGAGCTGCATCTACGTGCCGCCTCCGGGCGCGGCGGATGCGATTCTGGAAGCCATCGACGCGCAGATGGAGCTGATCGTCTGCATCACCGAGGGCATTCCGGTGCTCGACATGGTGCGCGTGAAGCGCGCGCTGCAGGGTTCGAAATCGCGCCTGATCGGGCCGAACTGCCCGGGCGTGCTGACGCCGGACGAGTGCAAGATCGGCATCATGCCGGGTTCGATCTTCAAGAAGGGTTCGGTGGGCGTGGTCTCGCGTTCGGGCACGCTGACCTATGAGGCGGTGTTCCAGACCTCGAACATCGGCCTTGGCCAGACGACGGCTGTCGGCATCGGCGGCGACCCGGTCAACGGCACCAACTTCATCGACGTGCTCGAGCTGTTCCTCGCGGACGAGGACACCAAGTCGATCATCATGATCGGCGAGATCGGCGGCGACGCGGAAGAGAACGCGGCGCAGTTCCTGATCGACGAGGCCAAGCGTGGCCGCAAGAAGCCGATGGCCGGCTTCATCGCGGGCCGCTCGGCGCCTCCGGGCCGCCGCATGGGCCACGCCGGCGCGATCGTTTCGGGCGGCAAGGGCGATGCGGAAAGCAAGATCGCGGCGATGGAAGAAGCGGGCATCCGCGTTTCGCCTTCGCCGAGCCTGCTGGGCGAGACGCTGGCGGAAGTGCTGAAGGGCTGAGGTTATTGGCCTTCGGGATAAGGGAAGGGCCGGGGGGAAACCTCCGGCCTTTTTTGTTGTGGCTCAGGCTTCCGCAGCCAGTTCCGCCTCAACCTCCACCGCAGCCGCTCCGCAGTGGGTGCAGATGAAGCGCACGGCGTTGTGGTAGCGCGCCAGCGCATCCACCGGCTCGGCGTAGCCTGCGATTTCGAGGCCGACGAGGCCGTGCATCTGGCCCCAGACGAGGAAGGCAAGGTCCTGCACTTCGGATGGGTCAGGCGCAGCTGCATGGTGGTGCGCAAGGCAGGTGCCGACTGCGTCGACCAGCGCGGCGAAGGCCGGATAGGCATCCTCCACCGGTACGGCGAGCGAGGCAAAGCGGGTGTTGCGGCCAGCGGGGGCGAAGCGCTTTTCGCCGCCGAACATCAGGCGGTAGAGCCCGGTGTTATCGAGCGCGAAGCGGCGGTAGGCGAGCATCTGGCGGACCATCCAGCGCAAGGGGGCCTCGCGGTGTTCGGCGGCAAGCGCATAGGCGTGCAGCCGCGCGAAGCCGGCCGTGTAGAGCGCCTGCATGAGGCCGGGTTTGCCGCCGAACAACGTATAGATCGCCATCGTCGAAAACCCGCAGGCGCGCGCCAGTTCACGCAACGAGAGGCCGTCCGGCCCATGCTTGCGCACGAGGCCTTCGGCAGCGGCAAGGAGGCGGGCGCGCTGGTCCTCGCGGTTTGGTTCATCCCGTGTCGCGGCTTGCGTCATCGCCGGTTCATGGCGGCTTGCACGCGGGAATACCAGTGCTATAACACTGTTATTGAGTCGAGCCGGAGAGCGGACAATGGGCGAGGACAGCAAGGTGGGCGTGATCACGCCGATCGCCGTGCGGCAGGGCGCATTTGCCTTTGCCGATGATACCCCCGCGCACTGGATTCCGCATGCGCCTGAACTCGCGCAGATGATCAACGGCGCCTCGTTCACGATGCCGCATCTGGAACCGTTTCTGGTCGCCACGCTGGGCGAAGCGGCCAAGCTGATCACGGACCCCGCCGTGCGGCGCGAGGCGCGCGATTTCTGCATGCAGGAAACCCAGCACTACCGCACGCACCGGCGCTTCAACGATGTGATCCTCGGGCAGGGTTATGGCGCGCTGGCGGAGATCGAGGCGGACATGGCGCGTTCCTATGCGCGGCTCGCCAAGCGCCCGCTGGCGGTGCGGCTGGCCTATGCGGCGGGGTTCGAGGCGATGACGCTGGGGCTGACCGACTGGCTGGTGGGGAACCGCGCCGGGCTGTTTCGCGGGGCGGACCCCCATGTCACTTCGTTCATCCTGTGGCACATGGTCGAGGAGACCGAGCACAAGCTGGTGGCGCATGACGTCTATCAGGCGGTGACGCCCGGCTACTGGCGGCGCGCGTTTGGCGTGCTGCATGGATCGCTCGATGTGATCCGCTGGAGCCGGAGGTGCTACCGCGCGCTGCTCCTGGCGGATGGACGCTGGCGGCGGCCCTCCTCGCGGATCAAGGTCTGGTGGTGGGCGGCGCGGTTCCTGCTGGGGACAGTACCTGCGCTGCTGCGCGCCATGGTGCCGGGGCATGATCCGCGCGCGGTGAAGGACCATCCCTGGGTGGCGGAATGGATCGCGGGCCATGAACGGACCGGGGAGCGCGGTGCGCCGATGCCGCTGATCGATACACAGAGCGCCGTGATGCCGGTGCCGTTCTGAGGGGGGATTGAGGATGGACGGTTCGGAGCTGCGTGGCGTGCAGCGCATGCTGATCGTGCAGGGCGGCTATGTGATGCTGTTGGGGTTCGCCGCGGGGTTCGGCTTCGTGTTCTACCTGATCGGCAGCGTGGAGCTTTGGCCGATCCCGGGCAAGATCGCGGTGCAGCTGCCGGGCAGCGACAAGGCCTGGCGCATGGCGCATATGGAAGGCGTGCTCAACGGGCTGATGCTTTGGCTGGTGGCGGCGCTGCAGCCGGCAATGGCGCTGCCGGTGCAGACGGCACGGCGGATCGCGCGGATGCTGGTGCTGACGGCGTGGTGCTTTCCCATCGCCTCGCTGTTCGACGCGCTGTTCAAGGACAGCCGGGGCCTGAAGTTTGCCGCGCCGGTGACCAACCTGATCCCGTTCTTCCTGTTCTACGTGGGCATCATCGCGCTGGTCTGGGCGGTGGTGGAGATCGTGGTGCGGGTGCGAAAGCAGGGCTGAACTATCGAACTATCCCTCCACGATCCGGTAGGGCACCAGATCGCGCTGGCTGGGGTCGACCGCGATGGCCTTGTCGCTGGGCGGGAAGGCGCGCTGGTCGCAGTGCCCTCGGGGGCAGATGCGGCAGGAGATGCCGATGCGCGTGACGGCGTCTTCGTTCGTCAGGTTGAGGCCGTCGGCATAGACAAATTCGTCCGCAAGCGCGGCTTCGCAGCCGAGGACGACGGCGTAGCGGCGGGGCTGGCGGTAGTAGCTGCCGCTGGGTTTCACGAGGCCCTTGGCGATCGAGACGTAGCGGATGCCGTCGGGCATTTCGGCCAATTGCACGTGGATGCGGTCGGGGATGGCGACCGCCTCGTGGACGATCCACAAGGGGCACGCGCCGCCAAAGCGGCCGAACTGGAGGCGCGTGGCGGAGTGGCGCTTGGTGATGTTGCCCGCCATGTCGACGCGGGCGAAGAACACCGGGATGCCGCGCGCCTGCGGGCGCTGAAGCGTAGAGAGGCGGTGGCAGCATTGCTCGAAGCTGACGTGGAAGAGTTGGCGCAGGCGGTCGATATCGTGGCGCAACGTGCGCGCGGCGCTGCGGAAGCGCTCGTAGGGCATGAGGAGTGCGCCCGCCGCGTAGTTGCCGAGGCCGACGGTGAGGAGGTGGCGCGCGGCTTCGGTCTGCAGCGGGGCTGAGGCGACGATCTCGGCGATCTGGTCCTGCAGCGCCAGCGCGGCGACCTGATAGGCGAGCTGGAAGCGGCTTGATTCGTTGGGCTGGGCGGAATCGAGCTGGAGGTGGCGTCTGGCCGCATCGAAGCGGCGGAGCGCCGCGCCGCTCGCCCATTCGATGGTGACGCCTTCGCGGCGCAGCCATTGCTGCATGGTGCGGATGCGAGGGGACGCTTCGTCTCCGGCAATCTGGTGGGCGAGTGTCTCGGCGTCGCGGTCAATGCGGTCCACATAGTTGTTGGCGAGGTGGAACCAGTCGCGCACTTCCTCCCACGGCAGGCGGCCGCCGGCGATTTCCGAGCCGCCGAGGTCGAAGCCTATGGCCTCGTCGAGCATTTCGAGACGCTGGCGGCCCTTGGCGAACAGACCGTGGAGCGCGACGAAGCTTGTCGCGAAGGCGGGGAACTGGCGGGCGAGTCGTTCGACTTGTTCCGCCGGAATGGCGCCGGGCAACTGCGGATCGGCGAGGGCCTCGCGCAGCGATTCCGCCAGGGTATCGGCATCGGGCGGGGCGAAATCGTCCCAGTCGATCGGGAACGCGGCGCGCAGGCGTTCGGCGAGCGCGGGGGTGAGGTGGCGCTCGTCCGTCTCCAGCTGCGAGAGATAGGGCGCGCTGATGCCGAGGGCGTGCGCCATTTCCGCCTGACGCAGGCCGCGCCGGGTGCGGAGGGTGCGCAGGGCTTGCCCTGCAAAGAGCCTTCGGTTTGCCATGAACGCGAGACTAGTTTGCAAAGTGGTGCTTTGCAACTTTGCTGAATTGCATTGGACAGGCGCGCCGTGATGCGGCATCCGCCAGCGCCTTGACCGCTTGCAGCCGAGGAATGCCCGCGCATGTCTGCCAATATCGCCGAAATGGAAAAGCGCCGCGAGGCGGCCCGCATGGGGGGCGGCCAGCGCCGCATCGATGCCCAGCACGCCAAGGGCAAGCTGACCGCGCGCGAGCGGCTCGACATCCTGCTCGATGAAGGCAGCTTTGAAGAGATCGACGCCTACGTCGAGCACAACTGCGTCGACTTCGGGATGCCCGAGCAGACCATTCCGGGCGACGGCGTTGTCACGGGTTCGGGCACGATCAATGGCCGGCTGGTCTATGTGTTCAGCCAGGACTTCACCGTGTTCGGCGGCGCGGTGTCCGAGCGGCACGCGATGAAGATCTGCAAGATTATGGACACCGCGCTGAAAGTCGGCGCGCCAGTGATCGGGCTCAACGATTCAGGCGGCGCGCGCATTCAGGAAGGCGTTGCCAGCCTTGGCGGCTATGCCGAGATCTTCCAGCGCAACGTGCTTGCCTCAGGCGTCGTGCCCCAGCTCAGCCTTATCATGGGCCCCTGCGCGGGCGGCGCGGTCTATTCGCCGGCGATGACCGACTTCATCTTCATGGTGAAGGACAGCAGCTACATGTTCGTCACCGGGCCGGACGTGGTGAAGACGGTGACGAACGAGATCGTGACGCAGGAAGAGTTGGGCGGCGCAGTGACGCATTCGACCAAGACGTCTGTGGCGGATCTTGCCTGCGAGAACGACATTGAGGCGCTGCTGATGGCGCGCGAATTCTTCGATTATCTGCCGCTGACCAACCGCTCCGGGGTGCCCGAGCGACCGACGGCGGACGCGTGGGACCGGCTGGAGCACAGCCTTGACACGCTGATCCCGGCCTCGGCCAACCAGCCTTATGACATGCACGAGGTGATCACCAAGACGCTGGACGAGGGCGAGTTCTTCGAAATCCAGCCCAAGCATGCCGCGAATATCATTTGCGGCTTCGGGCGGATCGAGGGCAAGACCGTGGGCGTGGTGGCGAACCAGCCGATGGTGCTGGCAGGCGTGCTCGACATCAATTCCTCCAAGAAGGCCGCGCGGTTCGTGCGCTTCTGCGATGCGTTCGAAATTCCGATCATCACGTTTGTCGACGTGCCGGGCTTCCTGCCGGGCACCGCGCAGGAACTGGGCGGGATCATCAAGCACGGCGCCAAGCTGCTGTTCGCCTATGCCGAGGCGACCGTGCCCAAGATCACCGTGATCACGCGCAAGGCCTATGGCGGGGCCTATGACGTGATGGCCTCCAAGCACTTGCGCGGCGATCTGAACTACGCCTGGCCGACCGCCGAAATCGCGGTGATGGGCGCGAAGGGCGCGGTGGAGATCATCTTCCGCGGGCTTTCGACCGAAGAGCAGGCGGTGAAGACGAAGGAATACGAAGACCGCTTCGCCAACCCGTTCGTGGCGGCGAGCAAGGGCTTTGTCGACGAGGTGATCCATCCGCACTCGACGCGGCGGCGCATTGCGCTGGGGCTGCGGAAGCTGCGGAACAAGAGCCTCGAGAACCCCTGGAAGAAGCACGACAATATTCCGCTGTGAGCGGCGTGAAGGACATTTCGACATGACAGACATCTTCATCGTTTCCGGCGCACGTACCGCCATCGGCACCTTCGGCGGCAGCTTGGCCTCGTTCCGTCCGGCGGATCTGGGCACCATCGTGATCAAGGAGGCGATTGCCCGCGCGGGGCTGACGCCGGACAAGGTCGAGAACGTGGTGATCGGCACTGTCGTGCCGACGCAGCCGAAGGACGCCTATGTCAGCCGCGTCGCGGCGGTGAACGCGGGTGTGCCGATCGAAAGCCCGGCGATGAACGTGAACCGGCTGTGCGGTTCGGGCCTGCAGGCGATTGTCTCGGCCGCGCAGGGGATTGCGCTGGGCGAGCAGCAGATCGCGATTGGCGGGGGCTGCGAGGTCATGTCGAACGCGCCGCATATGGTGCTGACGGCGCGCAACGGCCAGAAGATGGGCGATCAGGTGATGATGGACGCCATGCTCGGCGCGCTCCACGATCCCTTCGAGAACATCCACATGGGCGTGACGGCGGAGAACGTCGCCGAGCGCCACCAGATCACGCGCGAAACGCAGGATGCGCTGGCGGTGGAAAGCCACCGCCGCGCCGCTGCCGCGACGGCGGCGGGTTATTTCAAGGAGCAGATTGTCCCGGTCGAGATCAAGACGCGCAAGGGCGTCACGGTCTTCGATACCGACGAGCATTTCCGCGCCGATGCCAGCGTCGAGGCGATGGCCACGCTGAAGCCGGTGTTCAAGAAGGACGGCACTGTCACGGCGGGCAATGCCAGCGGCATCAACGATGGCGCGGGCGCGGTCGTGCTGGCGAGCGGGGAAGCGGTGGCCGCGCACGGCCTGAAGCCGCTGGCGAAGATTCTGGCGTGGGGCCATGCGGGCGTCGAGCCCAATGTCATGGGTCTCGGCCCGGTCAAGGCAGTGCCGGTGGCGCTGAAGCGCGCGGGGCTGACGCTCGACCAGATCGACGTGATCGAGAGCAACGAAGCGTTTGCGGCGCAGGCTTGCGGCGTGGCCAAGGAGCTGGGCTTCGATCCCGCGAAGACCAATCCCAACGGTTCGGGCATTTCGCTCGGCCACCCCATCGGCGCGACGGGTGCGATCCTGACGATCAAGGCGGCCTACGAGCTGCAGCGCACCGGCGGCCAGTATGGCCTCATCACGATGTGCATCGGCGGCGGTCAGGGCATCGCCATGGTGATCGAGAGGGTTTGATCATGAAGCTCGGCCGTTTGAATCACATCGGCGTTGCGACGCCTTCGATTGCGGACAGCATTGTGTTCTGGCGCGACGTGATGGGCGCGACGAAGATCCATGAGCCGTTCGATCTGCCCGAACAGGGCGTGAAGGTGTGCTTCGTCGATACGCCGGGGGCCGATGGGGCGCTCAATGGCACGCAGATCGAGCTGATCGAGCCGCTGCCGGGCAATACCGGGATCGCGGGCTTTCTGGCGAAGAACCCCGCCGGGGGGCAGCACCACATGTGCTACGAAGTGCCGGACATTCACGCCGCCAAGGCAGCCTTCGAGGCACTGGGCAAGCGCGTGCTGGGTGAGCCGCGCATCGGCGCGCACGGGACGCTGATCTTCTTCGTCCACCCCAAGGACATGGGCGGCGTGCTGACCGAGATCATGGAGACGCCGAAAGCGGCGCATTGAGGTTTGCCGGGAGAGGGAGTGCGCACGGCAGGCGCCCCAAGCCCCTCTCCAACTTCGGCTAGGCAGCAAGCTGCCAAGCCTGCGTATCCTCTCCCCTGAAGGGGAGAGGGCATTGAGGATAGAGCGATGGCGAATATCGAAGACTGGCAGAAGGCCGCCTCGAAGGAAGTGAAGGGCAAGGACCTCACCTGGCAGACGCCCGAAGGCATTGCCGTGAAGCCGCTCTATACGGCGGAGGACGTGGCCACCGATCCGGGCCTGCCAGGCTTCGCGCCGTTCACGCGCGGGGTGCGGGCTTCGATGTATGCGGGGCGGCCCTGGACGATCCGGCAATATGCGGGCTTCTCCACCGCCGAGGAATCGAACGCGTTCTATCGCCGCAATCTGGCGGCGGGGCAGAAGGGCCTCTCGGTCGCGTTCGATCTGGCCACCCATCGCGGCTATGACAGCGATCATCCGCGCGTGGTCGGTGATGTCGGCAAGGCGGGCGTGGCGATCGACTCGGTCGAGGACATGAAGATCCTGTTCGACGGGATTCCGCTCGATCAGATGTCCGTCTCGATGACCATGAACGGCGCGGTGATCCCCATCCTCGCGTTCTTCATCGTGGCGGGCGAGGAGCAGGGCGTTGCCCGCGCGCAGCTCGACGGGACCATCCAGAACGACATCCTCAAGGAGTTCATGGTCCGCAACACCTATATCTATCCGCCCGAGCCGAGCATGCGGATCATCTCGGACATCTTCGGCTATACCAGCCGCGAGATGCCGAAGTTCAATTCGATCTCGATTTCCGGCTATCACATGCAAGAAGCCGGGGCGACGCAGGTGCAGGAGCTCGCGTTCACCATCGCCGACGGCATGGAATACGTGAAGTACGGCGTCGCCTCGGGCCTCGATATCGACAAGTTCGCGGGCCGCCTCAGCTTCTTTTTCGCCATCGGCATGAACTTCTTCATGGAAGTGGCCAAGCTGCGCGCGGCGCGCGTGCTGTGGCACCGGGTGATGACGCAGCTGGGCGCGCAGGATGAACGCAGCAAGATGCTGCGCACGCATTGCCAGACTTCGGGCGTGAGCTTGCAGGAGCAGGACCCCTACAACAACGTGATCCGCACCACGATCGAGGCGATGGCCGCGATGCTGGGCGGCACGCAGTCGCTCCACACCAACGCGCTCGATGAAGCCATCGCGCTGCCGACCGACTTTTCCGCGCGCATCGCCCGCAACACGCAGATCGTGATCCAGGAAGAGACGGGGATGACCAAGGTGGTCGATCCGCTCGGCGGCTCGTACTACGTCGAGGCGCTGACGCAGGAGCTGGTCGACAAGGCGTGGGAAATCATCGAGCGCGTCGAGGCCGAAGGCGGCATGGCCAAGGCTGTGGCGGCGGGCTGGCCCAAGGCGATGATCGAGGAAGCCGCTGCCGGACGGCAGGCGCGGGTCGACCGCGGCGAGGACGTGATCGTCGGCGTCAACAAGTATCGCCTCGCCAGCGAAGACCAGCTCGATACGCTGGAAGTCGACAACATGGCGGTGCGCGAAGGCCAGATCGCGCGGCTGAAATGGGTGCGCGAGAGCCGCGACGAGACGAAGTGCCGGGCGGCCTTGAATGCGCTGACTGAGGGCGCGAAGACCGGCGGCAACCTGCTCGAACTGGCGGTGGAAGCCGCGCGGCACCGCGCGACCTTGGGCGAGATTTCGGACGCGATGGAGATCGTGTTCGGCCGCCATGGCACGCATCCCACGCCGGTGCGCGGCGTCTACAGCGCCTATTACGCGGGCGACGCGCGCTACCAGCAGGTGCTGGATGGCGTGGAAGCCGTGACGCGCCGGCTGGGCCGCGCACCGCGCATGCTCGTCTCCAAGATGGGCCAGGACGGGCATGATCGCGGGGCGAACGTGATCGCCTCGGCGTTTGGCGACATGGGCTTCGACGTGACGAGCAGCCCGCTGTTCCAGACGCCAGAGGAAGCGGCGAAGCTGGCGCTGGAGGCCGACGTCGATGCGGTCGGCGCGTCGTCGCTGGCGGCGGGCCACAAGACGCTGATCCCCGAACTGATCCGCCACCTGCGCGAAGCGGGCCGCAGCGATATCAAGGTCGTCGCGGGCGGCGTGATCCCGCCGCAGGACTACGATTTCCTGCGCGAGGCCGGGGTGCAGGGCATCTATGGCCCGGGCACCAATGTGGTCGAAGCAGCGGCGGATGTGCTGCGCCTCTTGGGTCACAACATGCCGCCTGCGGGCGAAGAGCTGCAGGCGGCGGAGTAAGCCCGTGGCCGATGCGCCCAAAGGCTATGTCGTCGCCGAAGTCGACGTCCACGATGCGGAAGGCTTCGCGGCCTATCGCGCGGCGGTCCCGGCGGTCATCGCGCAATATGGCGGGCGCTACATGGCGCGCGGCGGTGCGATCACCGGCGTCGAGGGCGAGGCGCCGACGGGCCGGATCGTGATTGTCGAGTTTCCGAGCAAGGCGCAGGCCGAAGCCTTTGTGCATTCCGCCGAATATGCCCCGGTGGCAGCGATCCGCCAGCGGACCAGTTCCTCGCGTCTCTTTGTTGTTGAAGGGGTGGAGGGGTGAGTCGCCAGCATCCCGCCTTCTTACTTCCCGTCACCCCGGGCTTGACCCGGGGTTCGGCTGCCTTTGGCTGGCCGCAAGAAGCCAAGCCCCGGATCAAGTCCGGGGCGACGAGGGGTGGAGGTTTGGTGGAATGAGCGGGCGTCGTCGTATGTCGTTCATTTTAACAAGCCTGCTGCTGTGGGCTCTCCTCGGGGCAACACTTTGGTTGTTGCTCGGCACGCTGGAAACGAGCTGCAAGTTGCAGGAGGCGCGTTCTGGTTTGTGGGCGGAATGCTTCGCTCCAGCCGGCCAGATTTTTCTCAGCCTGTTTGTAGTGGTTCTTATTGTCGACCTGATCCGGATTGCTTCGGTGCTGTGGGCTGCGAAGCCTGAGAAGGAATGAGAATGTTCAAGAAAATCCTCATCGCCAACCGTGGCGAGATTGCCTGCCGTGTGATCAAGACCGCGCGGCGGATGGGTATCCAGACCGTGGCGGTCTATTCGGATGCCGATGCGCGCGCGCCGTTTGTGAAGATGGCGGATGAGGCGGTACATATCGGGCCTTCGCCGGCTGCGCAGAGCTACCTCATCGCCGACAAGATCATCGCTGCGTGCGAGCAGACCGGCGCCGAGGCGGTGCATCCGGGCTATGGGTTCCTTTCGGAGCGCACCTCGTTTGCCGAAGCGCTGGCGGCCAAGGGCATCGCGTTTATCGGGCCGCCTGTTGGCGCGATTGCTGCGATGGGCGACAAGATCGAGTCCAAGAAACTTGCGCTGAAGGCCGGCGTCAATGTCGTGCCCGGCTTTGTGGGCGAGATCGAGGATACCGAGCACGCGGTGCGCATCTCGGACGAGATCGGCTATCCGGTGATGATGAAGGCCTCGGCCGGTGGCGGCGGCAAGGGCATGCGGCTGGCCTATAACGAGCAGGACGTGCGTGAGGGCTTTGAAGCCACCAAGCGCGAAGGCCTGAACAGCTTTGGCGATGACCGCGTGTTCATCGAGAAGTTCATCCTCAACCCGCGCCACATCGAGATCCAGATCCTCGGCGATCAGCACGGCAATATCCTCTACCTCAACGAGCGCGAATGCTCGATCCAGCGGCGGCACCAGAAGGTGGTCGAGGAAGCCCCCTCGCCCTTCGTGACGCCGAAGATGCGCAAGGCGATGGGTGAGCAGTGCGTCGCGCTGTCCCGCGCGGTGGGCTATTATTCGGCGGGCACGGTGGAGCTGATCGTTTCGGGCGCGGACCCGAGCGGCGAGAGCTTCTACTTCCTCGAGATGAACACCCGCCTGCAGGTGGAGCACCCGGTGACCGAAGCGATCACCGGCATTGATCTGGTCGAGCAGATGATCCGCGTCGCGGCGGGCGAGAAGCTGGCCTTCACGCAGGACGATATCGGCATCGACGGCTGGGCCATCGAAAACCGCGTCTATGCCGAGGATCCCTATCGCGGGTTCCTGCCCTCGACTGGGCGGCTGGTGCGCTATGATCCGCCGGTGGAAGGCTGGACCGACGACGGCGAAGCCAATGGCCGGCGCGGCGTGGACGGCGTGCGCGTAGATGACGGCGTCTACGAAGGCGGCGAAGTCTCGATGTTCTACGACCCGATGATCGCCAAGCTGGTGACCTGGGGGGAAACGCGCGACGAAGCGGCGGACAAGCAGATCGAGGCGCTCGATGCCTTCGAGATCGAGGGGCTGGGCCACAATATCGATTTCGTCTCGGCGATCATGCAGCACCCGCGCTTCCGTTCGGGCGAGCTGACCACCGGCTTCATTGCCGAGGAATACCCGGACGGCTTCCACGGCGCGGCGACTTCTGAGGAGACCAAGCGTTCGCTCGCGGCGCTGGCGGGCTTCCTCGCCACGGCGCGCTCGGACCGGGCGCGGCAGGTCGACGGGCAGCTCGGCGAAACGCTCGACCCGCCGTCCGAATGGTCGGTGCGCATCGGCGAAAACGATTTTGCCGTCGTGGTCGACGAGGAAGCGATCTCCGTCGATGGCGACGAGATCGATCTTGAGCTCGAATACACGCCGGGCGACCGCGTGGTCATGGCCGAAGTCGGCGGCAAGCCGCTGACGGTGAAGGTCAAGCCGCGCCCCACCGGCTTTACGCTGACGACGCGCGGGGCGAGCCACGACGTGCGCGTGCTCCCGGCCCGAATCGCCGAGCTGACCAAGCACATGATCGCCAAGGTCGCGCCGGACATGTCGAAGTACCTCGTCTGCCCGATGCCTGGGCTGCTCGTGGCGCTGCATGTCGGCGTCGGAGATACGGTCGAGGCCGGACAGCCGCTTGCTGTGGTCGAGGCGATGAAGATGGAAAACATCCTGCGCGCTGAGAAATCGGGCAAGGTGAAGGCGGTCAACGCGGCGCAGGGTGAAAGCCTTGCAGTGGATGCGATCATCCTTGAAATGGAGTAGAAGCCGCTCTGATGCCCGTGCTCACATTCGTGCATGGGCACCGGGTGAGGTTGACGTTTACGTAAGCGCCAATTATGCGCGCGCCATCGATTTGAGAAAGGCCTGACACGATGAAAGCCCTGGTCTGCGTGAAGCGGGTGATCGACTACAACGTGAAGCCGCGCGTGAAGGCGGATGGCACGGGGGTTGACCTTGCCAACGTGAAAATGAGCATGAACCCGTTCGACGAGATCGCGGTCGAGGAAGCCATTCGCCTCAAGGAAAAGGGCGTGGTCACCGAGATCGTGGCGGTTTCGGTCGGGCCGGCCAAGGCGCAGGAAACGCTGCGCACCGCGCTCGCCATGGGTGCGGACCGCGCGATCCTCGTCGTCAGCGAAGACGAGGTCGAGCCGCTCGCGGTCGCCAAGATCATCAAGGCGATTGCCGATGAAGAGCAGCCGGGCCTGATCATCACCGGCAAGCAGGCGATCGACGACGACGCCAACCAGGTCGGCCAGATGGTCGCCGCGCTGCTGGGCCGTCCGCAGGGCACTTTCGCCAACGAAGTGTCGGTCGAGGGTGACAGCATTGTCGTGAAGCGCGAGATCGATGGCGGTCTGGAAACGGTGAAGCTGGCGCTGCCCGCCATCGTCACCACCGACCTGCGCCTCAACGAGCCGCGCTACGCCTCGCTGCCCAACATCATGAAGGCGAAGTCGAAGCCGCTCGCAAGCAAGACCCCGGCGGACTACGGCGTCGATACCGCGCCGCGCCTGAAGACCCACAAGGTCACCGAACCGCCGGTGCGCAGCGCGGGCATCAAGGTGCCCGATGTCGACACGCTGGTTGCCAAGCTCAAGGAAATGGGAGTCGCCTGATGTCCAAGACACTCGTTTGGGTCGAACACGACAACGCTTCGGTCAAGGACGCCACCCTCGCCGTTGTGACCGCCGCCGCGCAGATGGGCGAAGTGACTGCGCTGGTTGCAGGCTCGGGCTGTGACGGCGCTGCCGCTGCCGCCGCGCAGATCGCGGGTGTGAGCAAGGTGCTCAAGGCTGATGACGCGGCTTATGCCAACGCGCTCGCCGAAAACGTCGCGCCGCTCGTCGCTGGCCTGATGGCCGATTACGACGCCTTCGTCGCGCCCGCCACCACCACCGGCAAGAACATCGCGCCGCGCGTCGCCGCGCTGCTCGATGTGATGCAGGTTTCGGACATCCTCTCGGTCGAAGGTCCCAAGACCTTCACCCGTCCGATCTACGCCGGCAACGCGATTGCCACGGTCGAATCGACCGACGCCAAGATCGTCGTCACCGTGCGCGGCACTGCCTTCGCCAAGGCGGATGCAACCGGCGGTTCGGCGGCAGTGGAAGCCGTGGCGGCTGCGGGCGATGCCGGCACGTCGAGCTTCCTCGGCTCGGAAATCGCCAAGAGCGAGCGTCCGGAACTGACCTCGGCCAAGATCATCGTCTCGGGCGGTCGCGCGCTGAAGGATGCGGAAACGTTCCAGAGCGTGATCATCCCGCTTGCGGACAAGCTCGGCGCAGGCGTCGGCGCGAGCCGCGCTGCGGTGGACGCGGGCTATGTGCCCAACGACTACCAGGTCGGCCAGACAGGCAAGATCGTGGCGCCGGAAGTCTACATCGCGGTCGGCATCTCGGGCGCGATCCAGCACCTTGCGGGCATGAAGGATTC
>NZ_JAIEPN010000018.1 GCF_019748365.1 Novosphingobium sp. | reverse complement strand
CCCGCGCCCCCGCCCCCCCCCCCCCCCCGGGGGGGGGGGGGCCCCCGCCGGGGGGGGGGGGGCCGGCCCGCGCCCAACGCCACCGTCCCGTCCCGCCGCTACCCCTCCGTCATCGCTGCGCGATGCCACCTCCCCTGTCAGGGGAGGATCGGGGCCTAGCCGACCAATCGGTCCGTCCGCGCCGCCATTTCGCGCCACAGGCCGTGGCCACCGAGGCCCGCGACGCGGCGGCCCAGTCGTTCGGCCCAGAAGGCGTCGCCGCCGAATTCGCTGCGCCAGCCCATCAGGCGGCGGGTCAGGTGGTTGAGGGCGTATTCGATGGTGAAGCCGATGGCGCCGTGCATGCGGTGCGCGATGGGCACCGCGCGGTCCACGGCGATCCCCATGCGCAGCTTGGCCGCCGCGATCTCGAAGCTGGCGTGGCCGTAATCGAGCGCTGCGGCGCAGGCTGCGGCTGAGGCGTCGACGGCGGCGGCTTCCTCGGAAAACTCCGCCATCGCCTGCTGCACCGCCTGGAACTTCGCCAGCGCACGGCCGAACTGCACGCGCGTATTCACGTGATCGATGGCGAGCGTGAACGCCGCCTCCAGCGCGCCCGAGGCCTGCGCCACGCGGGCGAAGGCGCCCAGGGCCTTGAGGTCCACGTCACACGCCGCTGTTGCTGCCGGTGCGCCGGTGAAGCTCACTTCGTCCCAGGGCTCACAGGCGGGCGAAAGGCCTTCCTCGAACGTGCAGGACGACGCGGGGAACAGCGAAAGCGTGCCTTCCGCCACATGCACCACCGCCGAAGCATGGCGGCCATAAGGCACGCGGCTGCCGGGGACGGAAATCGAGATGAGGCCGTCGGGCGCGGCGATCCCGGCCTTCGCCAGCAGGTAGTGCGCGATCACCGGCTCGGCCAGCGGCGCGTTCAGCGCGTTGAGGCCGGCAAGGCGTAGCACGGCGAGCACATCGCCCCAATCGCCGCCGAAGCCGCCCGCATCCTCAGGCACCAGCAGGGTGGAGAACCCGGCCTCGGCCACTTGCAGCCAGCTTTCCGCAAAGGGCTTGCCCGCCAGATCGGCAAACAGGCCCGCGGCCATATCGGTGAGCAGAGTACGATTGTCGCTCATCAGCGCAGCCCCAAACCTTTTGCAATAATTCCGCGCAGCACTTCCGGCGTGCCGCCGCGCAGCGAGAAGCTCGGGCTTGCGACGAGGATCCATGTCAGCAGGCGCGAAAGGTCGCTCTTGCCGGCAAGGTCCGCATCCACCGCCGCCTGCACCGCACGCGGCAGGGCCTGTTCGTAGGCATTGCCGAGGTCCTTGACGATTGCGGCCTCGACCACCGGATCCTCGCCCGCCGCCAGCTTGGCGATGGTGGACATCGACATCTGCCTGAGCGTCCACATCTCCGCCGTCAGCCGCCCGATCAGCTGCGCGGTCGGTGCGTCCGGCTCCGGCCCCATCGCGTCGATCAGCGCGACGAGCAGCATATGGCTGGAGAGATAACGCTCCGGCCCCGAGCGTTCGAGCGCGAGTTCGGCGACGACCTGCTTCCAGCCGTTGCCCTCGACGCCCACCAGCGCGTCGTGCGGCAGGAGCACGTCCTCGAAGAAGATCTCGTTGAAGTGGTGCGTGCCCGTCATGTCGATGATCGGGCGGATGGTGATCCCCGGCGTATCGAGGTCGATCATCATCTGCGACAGGCCGGTGTGGCGCTCGCTGCCTTCCTCGGTGCGCAGCAGGGTGAGCGCGGCGTGGCTCTTGTGCGCGCCGCTGGTCCACACCTTCTGGCCGTTGATGCGCCAGCCCTCATTGGTCTTCTTGGCCGAAGTGCGCACGCTCGCAAGGTCCGATCCCGAACCGGGTTCGGACAGGCCGATGCAGGCGTAGATCTCGCCGCGCGCCATGCCAGGGAGGTACTTCTCGCGCTGTGCTTCCGTGCCGTAGCGCAGGAGCAGCGGGCCGGTCTGGCGGTCGGCAATCCAGTGGAGGCCCGCCGGCGCGCCTGCCGCCAGCAACTCTTCCAGCACAACATAGCGCTCGAGCATCGTGCGCTCGTGCCCGCCATACTGCTTGGGCCAGGTCATGCCGAGGAGGCCGGCGCTACCCAGCGCCTTGGAAAACTCCTCGTCGAAGCTGAACCAGCAATTGGCGCGCAATTCGATCGGCCACTTGGCTTCATGGTGCGCCACGAGATCGCGAACCTGTTGACGCAGGGCGGGAATGTCCCCCTCGGGGAGGAACGGATGGAGCGGGAATATTTGCATCGGCTTCGTCACTATGGCAGCGCGCGGGCCATCGCAATCGCAAGATTGCTAGTGGAACCGCCCAGAGGGGCAAATCGGGAGAGCCGCCATGACCACCCCATTCCTGCACGAAGAGCGCCGCGGGCGCGTTGCGATCCTCACCATGGACCGCGCGGAATCGATGAACGCCATCGGCACGCTGGAGGATTGCGACAACATCGTCGACACGTTCTTCCGCCTCTCGAACGACCGCTCGGTGAGCGCCATCGTGCTGACGGGCGCGGGCCGTGCGTTCTGCACCGGCGGCAACATCAAGGGCATCCGCGACCGCAAGGGCATCGGCCCGCTCGACCAGCCCGATTCGACCGCCGCGAACTATCGCCGCGGCGTCCAGCGCGCGACGCGGGCGATGCTCGATTGCGAAGTGCCGATGATTGCGGCGATCAACGGCCATGCCATCGGCCTCGGCCTTGATCTGGCCTGCGTGTGCGATCTGCGCCTTGCGGCAGACACGGCGAAGATGGCGGCGAGCTTCATCAAGGTCGGCATCATCCCCGGCGATGGCGGCGCATGGACGCTGCAGAAGATCGTCGGCTATTCGAAGGCGGCGGAGCTGTTCCTCACGGGCCGCACGTTCGATGCCGCCTATGCGCAGTCCATCGGCCTTGTCGGCGATGTCGTGCCGGCGGACCAGTTGCTGGAGAAGGCGATTGCGCTCGCCGAGGAAATCGCCGCCAACAGCCCCCGCGCGCTGCGCCTGACCAAGCGCCTGCTGCGCGAGGCCCAGCATGGCCGCGCGGGCGACGTGCTCGAGCTTTCGGCCGCGTTCCAGGCGATCGTCCACGAGACGGCGGACCACAAGGAAGCGGTCAACGCGATCCTCGAAAAGCGTGCGCCGGTGTTTACGGGGGACTGATTTGTCGGGTGAGGCCGCCTTCATCGCCGCGCTGCGGGGGCTTGCCTCGCACCCGGCGGCGCGCGGTCTTGCCGATGATTGCGCGGTGCTGGAGCTGGGCGGCGAAACCCTCATCCTCACACACGACATGATGGTGGAGGGCGTCCACTGGCTGCCCGGGCAAGACCCGGCAGATGTCGCATGGAAGCTCCTCGCCACCAATCTTTCGGACCTTGCCAGCAAGGGCGCGGAGCCCATCGGCGTCCTCCTCGGCTACAGCCTCGCGGAGGACAACACCCGCTTTGCCGCAGGGCTGAGCGCGGCGCTCACGCACTTCAATGTCCCGCTGCTCGGCGGCGACACCGTCAGGAACCCCGGCCCGCAGACCCTCGGGCTCACAGCGCTGGGCCGCGCCACGCACCGGCCTGTCCCCTCCCGCAGCGGCGCGAAGGCGGGAGACGGCATCTGGATCACCGGCCCCGTCGGCGCGGCGATGCTGGGGTTCGAGGCACTTTCCGCCGGTAACACATCCGCCGACACATCCGCCGACACATCCGCTTACCGCCGCCCCGTGCCGCGACTTGCCGAAGGCCGCATGCTGGCGCCGCTCGTCACCGCGATGATGGACGTTTCGGACGGGCTGCTTCTCGATGCGCGCCGCATGGCAGAGGCAAGCGCGGCCACTTTCGCGCTCGATCCCGGTGCGATCCCCTTCCCCGCCGCCTTGTCAGCCGAGCGCAAGCGCGATGCGCTTGGTTGGGGTGACGATTACGAGCTGCTGTTTACCCTTCCCGCCGGCATGCGGCCGCCCTGCCCGGCGCATCGGATCGGCACTGTCTTGCCCCGCGCCGATGCACCGCTGCTCCTTGGGGGCGCGGCGCCGGAAGGGCCGCTGGGCTACGAACATTGCTGAAAAATCACACCTAAAGGCTTGCGGCGTGAAAATTATGCACTAGCCTCCCGCCCCGACCCGCGAACGACGGGTACCGGCCGAAACAGGCCGGTTACAGAATAAGGGGGTGTCTGAAGTGAGTTTAACCGTAACCGCAATAGCATTGGGGCTGCTGGCCATTGTCTATGGCTTCATCACCAGCCGGCAGGTGCTCGGCGCTGATGCCGGCAATGCCAAGATGCAGGAAATCGCCGCCGCGATCCAGGAAGGCGCCCAAGCCTACCTGCGCCGCCAGTATACCACCATTGCCATTGTCGGCGTTGTCGTCGCCGTCATCGTCGCAGCAGCCCTCGGGACCATCTCGGCCGTCGGCTTCGTCATCGGCGCAGTCCTTTCGGGCGTCGCCGGCTTCATCGGCATGAACATCTCGGTCCGTGCCAACGTACGCACCGCGGCCGCCGCGCAGAAGGGCCTGCAGCAGGGTCTCACGCTGGCGTTCAACGCGGGCGCGATCACCGGCATGCTCGTGGCGGGCCTCGCGCTCCTCGCGATCGCGGTGTTCTTCTGGTACCTCACCGGCCCTGCCGGCTACACCGTCAACGGCACCGACCGCACCGTCGTGCAGGCGCTCACCGCGCTCGCCTTCGGCGCCTCGCTGATCTCGATCTTCGCGCGTCTGGGCGGCGGCATCTTCACCAAGGCTGCCGACGTCGGCGCCGACCTTGTCGGCAAGGTCGAGGCCGGCATTCCGGAGGATGACCCACGCAACCCCGCCGTGATCGCCGACAACGTGGGCGACAACGTGGGTGACTGCGCCGGCATGGCCGCCGACTTGTTCGAGACCTATGTCGTCACCGTTGGCGCCACGATGGTGCTCACCGCGCTGCTCCTCAAGAGCGCGCCCAACCTCATCGATCTGATGGCCATGCCGCTGCTCATCGGCGGCGTCTGCATCGTCACTTCGATCATCGGCACCTACTTCGTCCGCCTCGGCGGCGGCACCAACATCATGGGCGCGATGTACAAGGGCTTCCTTGTCACCGCCGTCCTCTCGATCCCGGCGATCTGGTGGGCGATTGCCCACAGCCTCGGCGGCGATATGGAAGCGCCCATCGGCGGGGAGGCCTACAACGGCCGCATCCTGTTCTATTGCGCGCTGCTCGGCCTCATCATCACAGGCCTGATCATCTGGATCACCGAGTACTACACCGGCACGAACTACCGCCCGGTCCGCTCGATCGCCAAGGCTTCGGAAACCGGCCACGGCACCAACGTGATCCAGGGCCTTGCCATCAGCCTTGAATCGACCGCCATGCCCACGCTGGTGATCTGCGCCGGCATCATCATCGCCTTCAAGCTCGCCGGCCTCATGGGCATTGCCTATGCCGCCACCGCGATGCTGGCGCTGGCCGGCATGGTCGTCGCGCTCGACGCCTACGGCCCGGTCACCGACAACGCCGGCGGCATTGCCGAAATGGCCGGCCTCGACGATTCGGTCCGCGAGAAGACCGACGCGCTCGATGCGGTGGGCAACACCACCAAGGCCGTCACCAAGGGCTATGCGATCGGTTCGGCCGGCCTTGCCGCGCTCGTGCTCTTCGCCGCCTACACCACCGACCTCAGGGAGTTCTTCCCCGGGCTCAACGTCTCGTTCAGCCTTGAAAACCCCTACGTCATCGTCGGCCTCCTGCTCGGCGCGCTCCTGCCCTACCTCTTCGGTGCGATGGGCATGACCGCGGTGGGCCGCGCCGCGGGTGACGTCGTCAAGGACGTGCGCGACCAGTTCCGCGAAAATCCCGGCATCATGACCTATGAAAGCAAGCCGGACTACGCGCGGACCGTCGATCTCGTGACCAAGGCCGCGATCAAGGAAATGATCATCCCGTCGCTGCTGCCGGTGCTCGCACCGATCGTGGTGTACTTCGTGATCGCCGCCGTCGCGGGTCAGGAAAACGGCTTCGCCGCCCTCGGCGCGCTGCTCCTCGGCGTGATCGTCGGCGGTCTTTTCGTCGCCATCTCGATGACTTCGGGCGGCGGCGCGTGGGACAACGCCAAGAAGTATATCGAAGACGGCCACCACGGCGGCAAGGGCAGCGATGCCCACAAGGCCGCGGTGACCGGCGATACCGTGGGCGATCCCTACAAGGATACCGCGGGTCCGGCCGTGAACCCGATGATCAAGATCACCAATATCGTCGCACTGCTGCTCCTGGCAGCTTTGGCGGCGCAAGCTGGACATTGAACCAGCATTGACGTGCAAAGCCTCGAAGCCCCTCCCTCACCGGAGGGGCTTTTTTTTGTGAGTCATGTTGCTTCCCGATTGGGCGGATTGCCAAGGCTGCAGCGCAGGCAAAGGCCCAGCGCGCGGGGGCCTGCAATGTCATCACCAAGCCGGTCGGACGCGACGCGCTGATGGGGCGCGCAAGACCGGCTGTTCAGCCGGCCGCTTCCAGCATGACTTGCAGCAGCACATCCGCGCCGGCAGCCAGATCGCCCATGGTCGCGGCTTCAGCCTCGTTGTGGCTGAGGCCGCCGGCGCAGGGCACGAAGATCATGGTGGTGGGCGCGAATTGCGCCGTGTGCAGCGAATCATGGCCCGCACCGCTGACGATCTTCATGCAGCTGTGCCCCAGCCGCTCCGCCGCCGCCGCGACCCGCTCGGCGAGCGCGGCATCAAACGTCGTTGCGGGCATATGCCAGACCTGATCGATCGCCCCCGCAATGCCGCGCGCCGCACATTCGCGATCCACCAGCGCGCGCAGCGCCCCAACCATGCCTTCTAGGGTCCCGGCATCGGGATGGCGGATGTCGATCGAAACGACCAGCCGCGCGGGCACGGTGTTGCGCGAGCCAGGCTCGACCCGCACATCGCCGATCGTCGCCCGGCCCCAGGGGCCATTGGCGCGGGCCAGCGCGAAGGCACCGGCCATGACCGGCAGCGCGGCCTCCCACGGATCGCGGCGCATTTCCATCGGGGTCGGCCCGGCGTGGCAGGATTGGCCGGTGAAGGTCACATCGAACCAGTAGGCGCCCTGGATGTCGGTGACCGCGCCGATCGTCAGCCCCTCCTTTTCGAGGATCGGGCCCTGCTCGATATGCGCCTCGAACATGGCGGCATAGGTCTGCGGCGTTGCGGGGCGCGTGCCGAGATAGCCGATCCGCTCCAGCTCATCGCGGAAGGTCAGGCCATCCTTGTCCTTCACGGCATAGGCAAAATCGCGCGAGTACGTTCCGCTTACCACGCCCGAACCGAGCATGGCCGGTGCAAAGCGGCAGCCTTCCTCGTTGGTCCAGACGGCCACTTCGATCGGCGCCCGCGTCTGCACCGCGTTCTCGGCCAGCACGCGCAGCACTTCGATCCCGGCAAGCACGCCGTAAACGCCGTCATACTTGCCGCCGGTCGCCTGCGTATCGAGATGGCTGCCCGCCAGCACCGGCGGCGCGGCGGGATCGCTGCCCGGCCGCCGCGCGAAAAGGTTGCCCACTTCGTCGACCTCGACCGAGCAGCTGGCTTCACCCGCCCAGCGCACGAAAAGATCGCGGCCCTGCCGGTCGAGATCGGTCAGCGCCTGCCGGTTGCAGCCCCCCGCTGCCGTCGCGCCGATCTCGGCCATCGCTTCAAGGGAGGCCCACAAGCGGTTGGCGTTCACGCGCAAGCTGGCACTATCCACGTCTCGGCACTCCGGTTCAGGCCCAAGGCCATATGCATGGTCCGGTACGCGCGCCGTGTGAAGCGCCAATGGTGATCAGTCCGGGCCGGTTCGTCATCATGGCGCCCGCACACGCGCAGGGTCTGCCCGCTGGCGGGATCGTCGAAGGTCTCGCTCGCGTAGCAGACCGCACGGGCCGCATCGCCGGCTTGCGCGATTCACCTGGCGCCGCAACCGGGCATTTCCGGTATTTCTGCCGGTTTTCTGCCGATCTGCTTCACGCCTCGTAGAGCGTCGCGGAAACCTCGGCGATCAGGCGGTTCATCGCCTCGGTGCGCGCCTCGCCCAGGACCGAGCGCTGGATCAGCATCCCCATATGCGCCGCGCTGACGAAGTCATTGGCCTTGAGCATGGCCTCCCACTTGTCGCGCCAGAAGGGAAACGCGAGGGTCATTTCGGATATCCAGACTTCGTCATACCGGCGCGCGGCAGGCGTGAAGATCTGGTCGAGCTCGGCATCCGTGCGCGCGGCCATCGCAAGTTCGAGATAGGCGGCATATTCGCGCGTCTGCACGCTGCGCCAGTGCGCCGCCGTGGCGATGGGCACCACGTCGGCATCGTCCTTGCAGACGATATCCTTGAGGTACTCCCCCAGATAGAGCCGCATGCGCTCGTAGAACACGTGGTCAATCACCGCCGCCACGAGATCCATGCGGGTCGCGAAATGGTGGTGCATCGCCCCGCGGGATGAACCGGTGCGTTCCGCAACCGCTTGCGTCGTCAGTCCCTGATAGCCGCCCTCCACCAGACAGCTGATCGCCGCTTCCACCAGCCGTACCCGCGTGCGCACGCTCTTGCGCTGCTGCCAGCGCGCGGGCTGCTCGGCGAGGTCCGCCGGGCGCAAGGCAGCCAGTATCCTCTCCTGCGAGGTCGAAACGATCGAGTCCATATCCTGCCCTGCGCGCGCGATCACACCCCACCCCTCACCAAAATCGCAGCTTTCGCAAGAGGGCAAATCGGCAAACAGGCACTCCTGCCTAGTTTATCTCATGCGCCGAAGCATCACGGTGCATGAAGTGTGAGCGGTACATCACGCACGAGTGCATGGGGCTCAAGACCAGGCGCCTCTGGCCCAAGGTCTGGCACCTTGGCGGCGTACTGGCCGAACTGGAGGAGGAAGGCGACTTCATCCGCCACAACTTCGGCAAGGAACCGGTGATCATGGTGCGCAGGCAAACCTCGGCGCCAGCGCTTCGCAAGCTGCAAAAATAGCGCGATTTGCAAAGCCCACTTTTCCGGATCTGCAATCGCCGCACGCCGCTGCAAGTGGGCCGAAAAGATTATACCTTTGTTTTTCAGTAATAATTCCCTTTGGCACGCTCCTTGAAGTGGAAGGGCGCAGAGCCGGAACGTTTCCGACGCTCGTTTCTGCCAGATGGCAATTCTAACGGAGAACTCGAATGCGCAACTTCATCTCGACCCTCGCTCTCGGCACCGTCCTCGCCCTTGCCGGCGCTACCGCTGCCAATGCTGCGCCCGTGACCGCCGAAGCCGGCGCCGGTGCGAAGATCATTGCCCCGCTCGAAATCAAGAACACCTCGTCGCTGTACTTCGGCACCGTTGCCCCGTCGCTGACGCAGGGCGACAAGGTCGTCGTGACCCCGGCCGGCGACAAGAAGTGCGGCGCCGCGCTGACCTGCCTGACCGCCGACCACACCGCGGCTGCTTTCGACGTCGCCGGTGAAGCCGATGCCGTCTACACGATCTCGCTCCCCGGCGGCATCGAGATCACCAACGAGAAGGGCGACGCCATGAAGGTGTTCGACTTCACGGGTTCGAAGGACAACGGCCGCCTCGTCAAGGGCGCGGACAGCTTCACCGTCGGCGGCACGCTCGACGTCGGCGTCCGTCAGGCTGCCGGCAAGTACACCGGCCGCTTCGTCGTCGCCGTCGAATACCAGTAATCGTCTCTGGCAGGGGAAGGGGCCCGGATCGCTGCAAGGCGGTTCGGGCCCCGACCCCTTCCTGACGACCCTGTCGAGCCCCCCTGCCCCGCCACTGGAAAGTCCCCTGCCATGTACTTTTCAACCCGCCGTTCGCCTGTCGCGCTCCTGCTGGCGACGCTTGCCGCCCAGGCACTGCCGGTGCCCGCTGCCGCCCAGCTCATGGTCGCGCCGACCCGCGTCGTCCTCGCCGGTGCCGAACGCAGCACCGAACTCATCCTCGTCAACAAGAGCGACGCCCAGACGGCCTACCGCATCGATGTCGAAAATCGCCGCATGCGCCGCGACGGTTCGCTGGAAACCGCCACCGACACCCGCGACGGTGAGCTGTTCGCCGCCGACATGATCCGCTTCTCCCCGCGCCGGGTTATCCTCGAGGCGGGCGCCCGTCAGTCGGTGCGCGTCTCGGTGACACCGCCGGCCGGACTTGCTCCTGGCGAATATCGCAGCCACCTGCGGCTGATGGCGGCGCCGACCAATGCCGGAACCGCATCGACCGCCCCTGCCGAAGATGCCAACGATGGCTCGCTCTCGATCCAGCTCATCGCCGTGCGCTCGGTCACCATCCCGGTCATCGTCCGGATCGGCACGCTTGATGCCTCAGCAACCATCGACAACGCGGCAATGAACCGCGCGGGCGATGACATGCTGGTGGTGAAGCTGACCCGCGCCGGCACGCGCTCGACCTATGGCGATCTCAGGCTGACGATCGCCGGGGAAGCCAACCCGGTCTACAGCGTGCGCGGCATTGCCATCTATACCCCCAACACCGACCGCGACGTGTTGCTGCCGCTGCCGGCCGACATCAAGGCCAAGCTGGCCGGCCATGACGTGCGCATCGACTATGTCTCGTCCGATCCCAAGGCGCCGGGGCTGATCGCCACGCGCCGCGTCCAGCTCTGAACCGGCTGGAACGAGCGGCCAGTGCCGGGACATGCGATTTCTCTTCGCTCTGCTGGCAGCCTTGCTGCTGGCCGCCCCGGCGCACGCCCAGTCGCAGGACAGCGACAAGGTCTTTGACGACCTGTTCGGCACCGAACCGGCGCGGGTGATCGGCACCCGCGGACCCCGCGCCGGCCGCGACGACCTCACCATCGTCGCGCTCCACCTCGGCCGCTACCAGCTGGTGGAATCCCTCCCGGCCTACACCACACCGACCGGGCTGTGCCTGCCGCTACTGCCGGTGCTCGATGCGCTCGAGCTCGGCCATGCCGAAGCGGACGGCCAGCAGGTGATCGAACTCCACGCGCCCGAACGCCGCGTGCCCGTGCCTGCCGAGGCGCTGACGCCATCGCCCGAAGGCCCGTGCCTTGCCCTGGCAGCATTTTCCCGGCTGCTGCCGGTCACGGTGCGTCACGACGAAGCCAATCTGCGCATCAACATGGACGCCAGCGAGCCGCTGCCGGTCATCGCCCGCCTCGATCGCGCCGAGCGCCGAGCCCGGGCGCTGAGTGGCACCGCACCGGCGCGGCCGCATTTCCCGCGTATCGCCAACCCCTGGGGCCTGGCCGGCATGCCGACGATCGACATGGCGCTCACCGCCGAAGGTGGCAGCCGCAGCAATGCGGTCGCCGGCGACGTCGAAATGGTCGCCGATCTGGCAAGCATGACCGCGCGCGCCCGGCTGGCCGGAGACAGCAGCGGCAAGGCCAGCATCCGCGTCTCGCTAGGCCGTGATAGCGAGGCCGCCGATCAGCTCGGCTTCCTCCACGCCCGCAGCTTTGCCATCGGCGATGTCAACGCGCCGGCGCAGCCACTGATCGGCGTTGCCAGCAGCGGCCGCGGGCTGGTCATCTCCAACCGCCCGACATGGCGCGCCGACCTGTTCGACCAGATCGAGCTGCGCGGTCCGCTGCCGCGCGGCTGGGATGCCGAACTGCACCGCGATGACCGGCTGGTGGCCGTGTGCGACAAGCCTGATGCCAGCGGCGACTATGTCTTTGCCGATGTGCCGCTGCGTTCCGGTGCCAACGATTATGTCGTCAAGCTCTATGGGCCCCACGGCGAAGTCGAGGTGCGGTCGTTCAGTCGCTATGTCGGCAGCGAACTCAATCCCGAAAACGAATGGGTCTATGCCGCCGGCATCGTCGACAGCGGCGTGCCGCTGCTCGGCGCGCCGACTGCAACGCAGACCGCGACGGGCAAGGTCGCCTTTGCCACGGTCGAACATGGCATGTCGGGCGGTGTCTCGATGCGCGTCGACGTGCGGGCGCCGCTCGATGGCGGCACGCCGGCGGTGGCGGCGGGGGTCCATGCCGCGCTGCTGGGCGGCTTTGGCAGCCTGCTTGTCGCCGGTGACGGCACGGGCCGCCCGGCGCTGGCCATGCGCGGCGTGCGGCAATGGGGGCGGGCCAACATCAAGTTCGATGCCGCCGACTATGGCAGCCTCAGCGGACCGTCGCTGCCTGCTGCGGTCAGCGATCTGGCACGCGAATTCGGCATTTCGGCGGAAACCCGCATCGCCGCAGGCCGCCGCAGCCTGCCGCTGCTCGCCAGCTGGCGGCATTCGGTCAGCCGCGCTGGCATGACGCGGGACCGGATCGATACCGCGCTCGCGTTGGCGCTGGGCGATTTGCGCTTCAATCAGGGTTTCAGCCTTGAAAAGCGCAGCGGCGATGCGCCGACCCTGCTCGGCAATTTTTCCGTGGCACGCGCCGTGGGCAGCTGGCGCCTGCGCGCCGGCGCCGATTTCAGCGCCAACCGGGGGCTCCGCCTGCGCCAGTTCGGTCTTTCGGCGGCCCACGCCACACAGTACGGCAGTCTCGGGCTCGATCTGGGCTGGGATGCGGAGCGGCGCAACGCCAGCATCGCAGCGACGGCGCAGCGCCACTTCGGTGCCTTTTCGGTCGGTGTCAGCGCAGGCCTCGGCGCCGGTGCCTGGCGGGTGGGCTTGTCACTCTCGGCAGCGCTGTTCCCCGACCATCGCGGCTATCACCTCACAAGGGGCGGCATCAGCCGCAGCGGCACCTTGCAGCCGCATGTCTTTGAAGACGTCGATGGTGACGGCGCGCAGGGGGCGGGCGAGCCCGACATCGCCGGCGCCAGCTTCATCGTCGACAGCAGCGTGCGCCGCGAGGCGACCGCCGGTGATGGCCGGGTGCGGATCGGCGGGCTGATGCCGAACACCGCTGTCGACGTGGAAGTGCAGCTCGCCTCGCTCCCCGATCTCCGGCTGCGGCCGGTACAGAGCGGGGTGAACGCCGTGCTGCGCCCCGGCCAGGTGCTCGATGTCCCGGTGCCGCTGCGCCAGACGGGCGAGATCGAGGCCATGGTCGAAGCCGTCAACGGCGATGTGCGCCGGCCGCTGCCGGGTGTCGAAGTCGCGCTGGTCGACGCCACCGGCAAGCGCTTCGCCGTGACGCGCAGCGATTTCGAAGGTCTGGCCTATTTCGACGGCGTGCCGATGGGTCAGTGGCGGCTGGAGGCGGAGCATGCGGCGGCGGTGCCGGTCACCCTCAACCGTGAGACGCTGCTGGTCAGCGATGCGCATGTCATCATCGGGCGCTGAGCGGGTCATGCCGGCCGCCCTGCCCCTCCCCGCGCAGGAAGCCCTATCGCGGGACAGGCGCGCAGCTCGATTGCGGATATGCCCCGCTGCCAAGTCGTTGTAGGAAATAGCCATCCGGGGATTTCGCCGGGGGAGGTAACGTGCTCGACCGGGATGCGACACTGGCGGCGTTGTACGACGAATTGCGTGCCGCAGCGGCCCGGATGCTGCGGCGCGAGGCGCCCTTGCTGACGCTTCAGCCAACCGAACTGGTCAATGAGGCAGCCATCCGGATCGTGCGGCTGGAACGGATGAGCTGGAATGATCGCCAGCATTTCTTCGCCACCAGCGCTCGCATCATGCGGCAGGCCATGCTCGATGCGGTGCGCAGCCGCCGCAGGGCAAAGCGCCAGGCCCCGGACGTCTTTCTTGATACGCCCCTGGCGCAGGACGTCGAGATCGAGGCGCTTGATGCCGCGCTGGTCCGGCTGGAGAGCACGGCCCCGGAACTGGCGCAGATCGTGGAATTGCGCTTCTTTGTCGGTCTGCCGGTCGATCAGATCGCGGTGGTCCTCGATCAGTCGCCAGCCACGGTCAAGCGGCGCTGGCAGGCAGCACGGCTATGGCTGCTCGATGCCTTGAAGCCCGATCAGCCGCAATAGCGGACGACCGCCTCCTGCGCCTTGGGCAGATCGTTGCTGCGATCCCGCGCGCCGAGCTGGTTGTCGCGCGCCAACGCCTGCCATAGCGCGACGTCCTCACGCACGGTCGCGCAGGCGGCCCCACGCTGGCCCGCTTCCGCCAGAAGCGCGGCATGATTGACCAGCGCTACGGCGAGGTCGCGGCGGCGCTGCGGGTCGCTTGGGGCACCGGCAAGGCGCCGTCGGCGGATTGCGATGCCCTCGCCCGATACCTTGGCTGCAGCCTGCTTCTCGCCCAGATCGGCGAGCGCAAGGCTCTTCTGGCCAAGCAGGATCACCAGCCGCTTTTCCAGATTGGCATCGGTTCCGAAAGCAAGCGCCCCCCGGACCGCCCCGATACCTTCGTCCGCAACCTTCAGGCTTTCGCCGCTCCGCCCCGGAAGTTCGCCCAGCGTGCCGGCAATGTTGAAAGTGGCTTCGCCCAGCTTGTCGATCCAGACAGGCGATGTGCCGCGCGCCAGCCAGCGCCGCACCAGCGCTTCCTGCGCTTCGAACGGGGCAAGCGCCGCTGCCTTGTCGCCCGCATAATAGATCGCATCACCCAGCCGCCCGAGCAGGTTCACCTCCAGCAGGGCGGCATCGCGCCGGTAGGCCAGGCTCCAGCGCGTAGCCCGCACTTCGGCCAATGCCGATTGCAGGATCGGGATGGCCGATTGAGGCCGGTCAGCCGCCCAGATCAGTTCGTAGGCCTCGTTCTTGCGGCAGACGAGGGCACCCAACGTCGCGCTCTCGCGCGTCGGCGCGGCCCGATGCACCCGGTCAAACAGCGCGCATCCCTCGGCCAGCTTGGCCGACGAAGGTGGCGCGTCGGCCATCAGCGTCCAGTACCCCAGCGCGACCCAACCGCGCTCCTCGGCGACCTCCGGCCCGTCCGGCAATGTCTTCAGCAAGGCATCGGCATGGGCAAGCGCGGCGCGCGCCCGATCGGGCCGACCAAGGCTGGCCGTGCCCGAAAGGCCCTCGATCGAGGCCAGCCGGCGATACCCCCGCGCGGTATCGAGCCGCAGATCGGCGGATGCGCGGGGAACTTGCCGCAAGCGATCGAGATAGCCGCCCGCCACGGTCGCCAACCGCGCCCGCGCCGGAACAGTGCCGGGCGAATCCGCGAGCCGGTCGCTCAATTCGACCAGCATGAAGTCCGCCAGACGGCGCAGCTCCGCAAAGCGGCGATCCGCTTCGGCGCGGGCAGCTTCGGCGCGCAGATACTGGGTCGTGCTCACCACCGTCGCACCCGCCAGGCCGATCATGGCCGCCGCTGTCAGCGCCAATCCCCTGCGGTGCCGCCAGATGAAGCGGCCGGCGCTATAGCGACGCCCTTCGCCCGCCCGCGCGGCGACCGGCAGCCACGCCCGGTGCCGGCGCACGTCGGCGAGCAAGGCCGGCACATCGGGATAGCGCTCCGCAGGCTGCTCCGCGAGCGCCCGCGCGGCAATCGCCCTGAGGTCGCCTTCAAGCTGGCCGACCGGAAGGCGGGTTCCTTGCTCGTAGACCGCGCCGTCACGCGGCAGGTCCTTGCCGAGCAATCCGAGCAGCAGCACGCCGAGCGAGAAGACGTCGCTGGCGATGGTCGGCGCCATCCCCGCCGCGCGTTCCGGCGCGGCATATCCCTTGGTCAGCGGATAGGGATCGCCCGCCTCTGCCGGGTCGAGATCCGCGATCAGCCGTGCGATGCCGAAATCGAGCAGCTGCACGCGCCCTGTGGTATCGACCAGCACGTTGGAAGGCTTGATGTCGGCATGGATCACCAGATTGCGGTGAGCGAACGCGACCGCCTCGCACACCTGCTCGAATGCCAGCAGCCGCGCATTGACGGGCGCATCGGCGAGCGCCTCGGTGATCGGGCGGCCATCGATGAAATCCATGGCAAGCCAGGGCCGCCCGTCCGCAGCGCCCCCGTCGATGATGCGCACGATGCCCGGATGGCGCAACTGGGCGAGGATGCGCCGTTCCTGCTCGAAGCGATGCCGCGCCCGGTCATTGCCGAGATCGGCCCGGATCAGCTTGATCGCCACGGTCGCCGCAAACACGCCGTCGTCGCGCTCCGCCTTCACCACCGCGCCCATGCCGCCCCGCGCGATCTCGCCGACGACGCGGTAGGGGCCGAACCGTCCCGGAATGTCCTCGACCAGGGTCAGCGGGCGAAGGAAGCTTTCGGTCTGGAACAGCCGCGCATCATCGTCATCGCGGGCCAGCAGCGCCTGCACGCGCGCGGCCAGCTCGGCGTCAGGACCACACGCGCTGGCAACGAACGCGGCGCGATCGGAGCCATCGAGCGCCAGCGCCTCCTCGACGATCTTCAGGGCACGCGCATCCATCGACATGGCGGGCAGCCTAATCGATCAGAAACGCAGCGTCGCCGTCAATCCGAGCGTGCCGGAATGCGCGATGAAGCCGTTGACATCGCTGGTCGACCAGTTGCGCCCGAAGGCGTAGGAGGCGCGCAGCTCACCCCAGTTGCGGGGGCGCCACACGATACCTGCGCCCGCCGAAAGGCTGTCGTCGAGCCGCCTCGTCCCCACGAACGCGGCGAAGTAATCGTCGAAGCTGCGCCGGTCATACCCCACGTGCGCATAGAGGAAGACAGGGGTTCGCCGCCCCAGCGCCCGGCTGATGGTGAGGGAACCGCCGCCACTCCACGCGCTGTAGAAACCCGGAGCCGTGATCGCCCGCTCGCCGTGGAGTTCCGGCTCCAATGTCAGGCCGCGGAGCCTGAACGGCAGGGCGGCGCCCAGCCGGAAGCGGTGCGAGGTCAGCTGTCGGCGTCCGAAATCGCGGCTCCACACCACCGATGGCTGATAAGTCGCGGTCACGTTCAGCCTGCCCAGACTGGCGCGTGCGCCGATCGCGCCCGAGAAGGCATTGTAGTCGAGCCCGGGCGTCTCGAAGTAGCGCACGCCGACCATGGCCGCGCTGGCAAAGACATCGACCTTGCCGCCGATGCGCGATCCGATGGCGATCCCGACCGAAGCCTCGCCAATGCCATCCTCGCGCGCATCGGTGGGCGAAAGCGCGGCGTTCGAGGTGTAGCTCACCTCGCCCGAGGCCGTGAGCGTGAACAGCGGGGTGCGGCGCAGCAGGAGGATGTCGGTATCGCCGGTCATCAGGGCGTCCTGCCGTTCGCGTTCGCCGGGAACACCCAACTGGCGGCGCGCGCGTTCCTCGATATTGCCTTGCGGTGCCGACGCTGGCGGCCCTGGCGGTGCCGTCTGGGCCAGCGCCGGGACAGCGACAAGGGCCGCAATCAGCCCTGGTATGATGCGCATCGTGGGTCCCCCTTCTCAATCGACCCCGGCCGAACCGGGTGATTGCCTGATGATCCCCGGGCGGGTGATGCGGCCGTTCGAAGGATCGAGTTCGGCAGCGACCCAGGTGTTGCCGGCGCCGACATTGGGCACGTTGACCGACACGATCGTCCGGCCGCCAATGATGGTCGTGCCATTGCCCACAGACTGCGTGGTGCCACCGCGCACGATCTCGATGCGCGCATTCGAAAGGGCGGACAGATTGGTCGATGTCGCGGACGGGTCGCCGAAGTTGAACACCGAAACGCGGTAGACACCGCCGCGGTTGAGCGCCGAGGTCAGGATGACTTCCGAGCCTGATGCGCAGATGCAATCCTTGATCAGTTTGGCGAACGGCTGGTTGGCAAGATCGCCCTGGGCATCGAAATAGATATGGAACCGGTTCGTCGTGTCTGGCCCGAGCGGCCCGGTCATGTGCAGGTCGAGGTCGAACGACTTGTCGCCCCACGTCAGCACAACGTTGAACGGCTGGGCCAGCAGCGTGTCGATACCGCCAGCGCCATTGGCGGTCAGCAGCCGGAGCCACGATTCCTCATAGCCGAACAACGAGCCGACCAGCCGGCCGCCGCTCTCGAAGCTCTCGCTCCCGCTGCGGTTGTAGCGGACATCGAAACTGCCAGCATTGTAGGCCATCTGCGCCGCGCGCGCCGTGTCGATATCGCTGCCACCGCTGGCAAACGGGCCGCGCCGGTATTGGCCAACGCCATAGAGCACCTGATTGAGCGATTCGACCGCCGGATCGCGGTAGTCGAGCCCCGCCGATGACAGCGACCACGGCACGGACGAAAGCGAGATCCCGGCCGACGACAGCGAGTTCCCCGCCGATGAAAGAGACGTGCCTGCCGATGATAGCGACCGTGCGGGCGGGACCGAACCGAGCGGGTCGTAATCGGCATAGATCGGCTCGAGTTCGAGAACGGTCAGCCCGCCATTTCGCGCAAAGGCACCCCACGCGCCGTCGCTGAAGCGGTCCTCGACAAGCCGCCGCCAGTTGGCATCCTGCTCCCATTGGCGAGCGGCGGCAGTCTGGAGCCTGATCTGCTCGTCAAGACCGCGCGCAAGCTCGGCCACTTGAGGATCGTCCGAGCTTGCGCCGCCCTGCCCGAACCCTCCGGTCGCGCCGCCGCCCGAAGGGTGGCGTGACTGATAGAGGATGATCTGCGCGCGGATCGCCAGCGGCACACGCGCCCAGTCGATCGAGCCGTCGCGATTGCGCGGTATGCGGGCCATGACCGATTCGATCATGCCGCCAATCCCGCCGCCGTTGCCGCTCGAACCGGTTGACGGCGCGCGCGTATCGCGCCCCAGCTCATCGGCCACGGGATCACGGCGGACTTCGTTGAGGACGACGGGCGACGGCGGAGGCGTGCGGCGCACTTCGGTCAGCACGACCGGATCGGGCACGCGCGGTGGTGGTGTGGGCCTTGGCCGCGGCGGAACCGGCTGCTGCTGCGGAACCCGCAGTCCTTCATAGGGATCCCCGGTGGGGACCGTGCCGCGCCGCACCGGCCTTCGCGGCGTGTTCGATATCGGCTCCGGAGTGGGCGAGGGTGTTTCATTGGCCTCCGGACCCGGCAGCGGCCTTCCCGTCGGCTCGCCCAAGGGCGGAAGACCGTGCGGATTGGGCGGCGGCGGTGGCGGTGGAGCCGGCGGTTGCGGCCCTGACCCCGGCCGGCCCCAGGCGGCCGTCAGGACCCCGCCATACGTGAAGCCCGGCTGAGGCGCAGTCTGGCCCGGCGCTTGCGGCCAGTTGCGCGGGTCGCTGCCATAGCGGTCGCGAACGGCGGTGATCCCGTTGCTGAGCTGGGTTACCGCCGTGTCCCGCCGCTCGTTCAGCACGCGGGCCACATTTTCCACTTGCCGGTCGTGCTCATAGAGCAGCCGGTCGATGCGTGCGATGGCGCGGTCGTGAACGTTGGCCGAAAGGCGCTCGTATTCCCGCAGCATGTCAGGCGGAATCTGGCCGGTTTCGCGCAGCGCCTCGATATTGGCCACGACCAGTCGATCGACCACGCGGCTCTGCTCCTGCATGATCGGCCGGACCACGTTGCCGGCGTTCTGTTCGGTTCGCACCGCCTGATCGAGCAGGTTCATCAGCGCTTCGGCAGATCGCCGGGGATCGTCGGTCAAGGTCCCGGGCGGGATTTCATAGCCGGATTCGCGCAAAGCCTGCTGCAGCTCGGCAACATCGGGCGTTCCCCCGCCAACCAGACTGCTGATCGATTCCAGCAGACCATCGCTCAGCTGCTGCTGCGCCCGGATGGCATCACGGATATTGTCGGTCGTCAGCCGGATCAGCCGGTCATTCTCAGCGCGGACCTGGGCCGTGATGGCATCGTGCTGCTGCTGCGTGATCCAGCCATTGGCGAGCTGGACGTCGATGTTGGGCAGCTCGACCTGTCGTGCCGGGGGTGCGGCAACCGGGGTGCCGGTTCGCTGTGCATCGACCTGTACGGTTGTGCCGCCAGACGGCGGGCTGGCGTTCCCGGCCGGCTGCCGGGGGCGCGGCGCGGCAGAAGGAGTGGGCGCGGTGGGGTAGGCCGGTCCCTGCGGCAAGGCCTGGGCAAGCAGCGGCAGCGGTTCCAGAACCAGCGCCGCGATAGCCACCGAAGCGCAGCAACGCACAACACGCGAGGAGATCATTGGCCCAGCTCCGCATGATCAAGATTGATGAGGGACAGCTTCTGCAGCGAAGGCCGCGCGCCGTTCGCAAAGTCGGCGCTGACGATGATGTGCGGCTGCAAGGCCGAACCGAAGAGCACGGTCGCGCCGCCGTCTGCGCGCCCGATGGCGCCCGTCGGCCAGAAGGTGGCGCGCACCCGGGCCGGCAGCAGATCAAGGGTCGGGCTGCCGAGGCGTGCGGTGGCGCCGGCCAGGATGCGCTGCCGAACAGCATCGGTCGCGTCCTGCGCCCCCGGCTGCCGCAGCCAGGCGGACAAGCCGGCCAGCCAGCGGTCCGTTGCCTGTCCCGCCAATCCGCCATTGGCGACCGGCACGATGCGGCGGGTTGCGGCATAATCCTGCGCCAGCGCCTGCCGATAGGGCTTCGCGCTGTCGGTCCAGCCACCCGGCGCGGCAGCGCGGACTTCGGCATCGACGATCCGCCACCCGCCGGCTTCCTTGCGCCAGGCAAGCGCGAGCCAGCCGCGCGCCAGAGGGTTGTAGAGCAGCGCCTCGCCGCCGGCGATCGTCTGCAGGATGGCACCGCCGGCAAACCACCGCGCGCGCAGATCGCCGGGTCCGTCGCCGGTGCCAAGCGCGTCCGCCAGCAACTGCCGTTCGCCGCGGCCACGCTGGCCAAGCGCGGCGGCGGGATTCAGCGCGAGGGCGCGGCGCAGGGCCTCGGTCTCCCGCGCAATCTCGGGCGCGGAAGGGTCGGCGGCGCGGGCGGCGGCATCCAGATCGGTCGACGAGAACCCGTGGTCCTGCGCGCGAACGGGTTGGACTGTCGCAAGCAGCAACACCAGCGCCATGCGGTGGGTGACAGAGCTCATCGCAGCGCCTCCACGGCTGACACGAACATCGCCCGATCCCGCGGGATTACGCGAATGCGAAAGCCGCCAGCGTCGAACGCGGTCTGATCGCCAGCGACGGGGGTCGGCGCCGAAGCCATGGCGCCTTGCAGCACCGGATCGGCGGCCAGCTTGCGCGCAAAGGCCGCGCGCGCGGCCTGCCAGGCGGCGGTGTCCGTGCCAGTATCGGTAAAAGGCTTGGGGTCGATCAGATCAGCCACCGCCGCCGCATCACCGGCAACCAGCGCCACCGCAAACCGCGACGCGGTCAGGCCGGCGAGCCTGACCGGATCGCCTGCTGCCGTTCGTCGCAATTCGGCAACGGTCGGATTGGCGAGATAGCTTTGCCGGACTCCTTCCAGCTCCGGCGCAACGGGCGCGCCGGCATTGATGTCCACCGGCTCGATCCGCCCCCAGAAGCGCTGGCGCTGCTGCCGCTTCGCGATCGCCTGCAGCGGCGCGGCGGTCTGCAGCGCCCATTCCGCAGGCAAAGTTGCCGCGAGCCGCTGCGCATCGAAGCCGAACCGCCGAATCTTGCCGCCATCGAGCGGGGCCAGCAGCGCCTCCCCGGCGCGGGCATCATGCCGGTCCGCGGAAATCCGCCCGGAAATCACCGCCACCGTTGCGAATTCGCTGGAGAGATTGACGATGGCGACGCTGGCCTCGGCAGCATCGAGCTTCAGACCGGCAACCGTTGCCGACCCGCCGGGCGGAACGGTCAGCAGTTGCCGGGAGGGCGGCGCAGCACTCGCTGCCGTCGCCACAAGCACCATCGCTCCCACGAACCCGACCGCTTGCCGCATCAGCTTCTTCCTCAGAATGATTGAGTCAGAAGGTAAAGGCGACGTCTCTCGGCAAACCGGCTCACGGCGCGCAAAAAAAATTGCGCCGGAAACGGATTTCCGCAGCGGCGGCGGTGCCGCTTACGTGTGGATCACCGCGTCGCCGGGGTTGCCGCAGCCATCGTCGAGACGCGCATCATCGCCTTGCGGTGCGCCATGCAGGCATTGCCGGCGCGGAACGTGTCGGTGCCGAACAGGATCGCGGCATTGGCATCGCAAACCAGCGCGGACACGATCCGGTAGTGCAAGGGGCTCGGGCATAACAGCGCGCGGATGCCATTGAGCAGCGGCAGCAGGGTCCCCGGTGAGGCCGAAGCTTATGATTGCGGAGCCATGTGGAAGCTTGGGAAGGGGCCAATGGTGCCCGGGGACGGAGTCGAACCGCCGACACCGTGATTTTCAGTCACGTGCTCTACCAACTGAGCTACCCGGGCATCGCCGTCGCGGAGGGCCGGCAAGGCTCGTCCGCGCGTTGGAAGCGCGCCTATGGCGAAGGCTCGGGCCCTTGTCCAGTCCTTTGATGCGCGATTTCTAGTCCGGATCGCCTTCGGGATCATGCGCCGGGCCGGGGAGCGTATAGCCCTCCTCCAGCCAGTTGACGAGATCGCGATCGCGGCAGCGGGAAGAGCAGAACGGCGCGTATTCGGCCACGCGCGGCTTGCGGCAGATCGGGCAGCGGCGGATGGTGGCGGGAGGCTGGCTCATGCCGCTATCGCCTGCGCGAAGGTCGCGCCAAGCGCAAGCCCTGCATCCTCGTGCCACTGGATGCTGCGGCCGGTGCGCCGCGCCAGATCCGCCTCCCATTGGCTGCGCATCGCGCGGCGCACGGCGGGATGCGCGGTAAGGAGCAGCGTGCCCGGCTCCGCCACCCGCTCGGCCATGCGCAGCAGGCGGCGTGCGGCAGCGGCGGCAGGCGCGCGAGCGAAACGGGCGATCAGCGAGGGCCGCTCCAGCCGCGACACAAGCTGGACGAAGCCGAAGCCGTTCATCCCCGTGCGCTCGCCCTGCCAGCCAGCGGCGGCCAGCGCGTCCGCCAGTGCTTCGTCCACCGCGCGGCGCTGCGCCTTTTCGGCGAGCGAGGGAAAATCGATCCCCACCGATCCGCCGATATCAAACCGCCGCAGCGCCGCAGCAATCGCCGGTACGGCAGCGAGTGCCAACGCTGGGAGCGGCGGCGGTCCATCGATATCGATCAGGGTCATCGCGGGTGTGGGGCTGACAACGAGGCTCCCCCCGGCAAACGCCACTTCGCCGGTCAGCGCCTCGGCAACAAGATCATCCCAGCCCGCCTCGGCCAATTCGCGTCCATGCACCGGCACGCTGCGTACCGGATACGGGCCGGCCGAGAGCTCCTCCAGCAGCGACGGTGCAGGCCGCGCCGCCTCTCCGGCTGCGGCAGGACGGACTTGGGGCAACTTGGCCCGGCCTTTCTCGGCAATCGCAGAGCGCGTCACGCGCACCATGATCGGCTGGCCCTCGGTCAGCGCGGAATCGAAGCCTTCACCCAGCGCCTCGCCGCCATCGGGGAGGCGCACCACGGCGCGGCGAGTGCCGGGAATGCGGCTGACGAGGCGCGCCTCCGCCACCGCGCCCGGGCGCCACGGTTCATCCCAGACGAGGCGTGCGGCAATGATATCCCCCTGCTCGACCAGCACCGCGCGCTCCTCGCCAATGCCCTGCTCGATCAGCCACACGGGCAGCGATTCAGGCAATCGCCAGCCCCGCCGCGCGCAGCAGGCGGCGCGTTTCATAGAGCGGGAGGCCGACGACACCCGAATGGCTCCCGGCGATCCACGCGCAGAAGCCTTCCGCGCTGCCCTGGATGGCATAGCCGCCTGCCTTGCCGTGCCACTCGCCCCCGGCGATATAGGCCTCGATCTCGGCAGGCTCGAGCCGCTTGAAGCGCACCACCGTCTCGCTCAGCGCCTCGCGCAGCCTGCCATCGGGGCTGAGCACGGCGATTGCGGAAAACACCCGGTGGCGCCGCCCTGAAAGCAGCGCGAGGCAGCGCCGCGCCGTCGCCTCGTCCTCGGCCTTGGGCAGGATGCGCCGGCCCACGCCGACCACGGTATCTCCGGCAAGGATCACCGCCTCAGGCGCCAGCTCCGCTGCCGCGCGCGCCTTTCCGGCGGCGAGGCGCACCGCATGGGCGCGCGGCAGTTCGCCGGGCAGCGGGGTTTCGTCGATATCGGTGGCGAGAATGCGGGGTGCGGTCAGTCCGAGCCGGGCCAGCAATTCGCGGCGGCGCGGACTGGCCGAAGCAAGGACGAGTTCACCGGTTCCGGGTGCGGACGGCACGGCCATCACACCGCTGCCATCACTGCCGGGTGCCTTCAGAACTGGCCGGGCCCAGAACGACCGGGCATGAAGCGGTAAGTGATGCGGCCCTTGGTCAGGTCATAGGGCGTCAGTTCGACCAGAACCTCGTCGCCCACCAGCACGCGGATGCGGTTCTTGCGCATCTTGCCGGCGGTGTGGCCAAGGATTTCGTGTTCGTTCTCCAGCTTCACGCGGAACATCGCGTTGGGCAGGAGTTCGACCACCTGGCCGCGCATCTCGAGGAGTTCTTCTTTCGCCATAGGCGGGGTCGATTGCCTTTTCGTGGGTGAGGTTTGCACGCATTGCGGGCGCAAAAGCGCCCATGGGCGCGGCGCATAGCGGCTTGCGGCGCAAAAGGAAAGCGGGAAGCCGTTTGCTGCGCTGCGACAAAATGATACGAAAGGGTCATTGTCGGGAAGCGGCACGCCGACCTAGGAGCGGCACAGGCGGCAGCGACCTCGCACCGGGCAGCACTGCCCGGTCCGCCAATGGGAACCAGAGCGATGGTACTGCCAGATCGCGCCGCAGCCATGGCGCTGCTCGTGCTGACACCGCTTCCGGCCGCAGCGGCAGTCGCGCCGGCTTCAGCACCTGCCGCACCCGCACAGCAAGAGCCCGCCGAGCCGACAGCAGAGCCCGCCACGGATGTGACCGATCCGGACGGCGATATCGTCGTCGTTGCCACCCGCATACGCGGCGAGGTGGAAACCGCCGTGCCGCCGATCATCTCGCTGAGTGAGGACGATATCGCCGCCTATGGCGCGGGCTCGCTCCAGTCGCTGCTCGCTGCACTGGCGCCGCAGACGGGCAGCGGACGCGGGCGCGGCGATGGCTCGCCCTCGGTGCTGCTCAATGGCCTGCGCATCGCCAGCTTCCGCGAAATCCGCTCGATCCCGCCCGAGGCGATCCGCCGCGTCGAAGTCCTGCTCGAGGAAGTCGCGCTGAAATACGGCTTCCGGCCAGATCAGCGCGTGGTCAACTTCATCCTCAAGGACAAGTTCCGCAGCTTCGGCAGCGAGACCGAAGTGAAGCTCCCCGGCGCGGGCGGCTTCAGCGATCTCAGCGAGGAGGCCACCCTCACCCGCATCGAGAAGGCAAGCCGCCTCAACCTCACCGGCACGCTCGAGCGCCGTTCCCCGCTGACCGAGGCCGAGCGCGGCATCGTCCAGCCCACCACCAGCGGCGCGCAGACCGGCCTGATCGACCCGAAGCAAGGCGATTACCGCACGCTACTGGCCGATTCCCGCAGCGCCATTCTCAACGGCACCTGGGCGAAATCGCTCGGCACCGGGGCCTCGCTCACGCTCAACGGCCTCGTCCAGCGCAACGACAATCGCAGCCTCAACGGGCTCAACACGGTCGTGCTCAGCGCGGCCGATGGCAGCCTCGTCCAGCGCACCACCCTGCTCCCCGCCCCGCTCGCCAGCCGCACCGTGGCCGACACCTACTCGGCGGGCGCCTCACTCAATCTGCCGGTCGGCGCCTGGCAGCTGGCGTGGACGAACGACGCCAGCCAGGTGAACACCACCACCACCATCGATGCCCGTGCCGATCTTTCGGGGCTGCAGACGCTGGTAGACCAGGGCGCGCTCTCGCCCTTCGGCCCGCTGCCGGTGGACGCGATCCTCCCCACGCCGCAGGGAATCGCGAGAGCCAAGTCCAATACCGCGACCACGCTCGCCACCGTCTCAGGCTCGCCGCTGCGCCTGCCCGGCGGGCGGACCGCGCTCACGCTCAAGGCGGGGTTTGCCTACAACGGTCTGCGTTCCTCGGATTCGCGCCAGCTTGGCACCCCGGCCAACCTCAAGCGCGGCGATGCGCAGGCCGGCTTCAGCCTCGATCTGCCGATCACCAGCCGCCGCGAGAATTTCGGCAGAAAGCTCGGCGATATCTCGCTCAACGTAAATGCCGAAGTGCACAACGTGTCCGATTTCGGCGGCCTCACGGCGTGGGGCGCCGGGCTCACCTGGGGCGTCACGCCCAAGCTCACGTTCGCCGCCAACTACATCACCAGCGAGAAAGCCCCCGGCCTTGCCGATCTTGGCGCGCCGGTCACCGTCACCACCGGGGTCGCGCTCTATGATTTCACGCGCGGGGAAAGCGTGCTCGCCACGGTCATCACCGGCGGCAATTCCGCGCTGAAAAAGGAACGCCAGCGCGACATCAAGCTTTCGGCCAACTGGGACCTCCCCATTGGCAAGGAATCCGCGCTCCTGCTCGAATATTTCCGCAATCGCTCGCTGGATACGACCAACGCCTTTCCGCTGCTCACCCCGGATGTCGAGGCCGCCTTCCCCGGCCGCGTCACCCGCGATGCCACAGGGCGCATCGTCAGCGTGGACCAGCGCGCGGTGACCTTTGCCGAAACGACCGGATCGCGCCTGCGCGCCAGCCTCAATTTCGGCGGCCCCTTCGGCAAGCCCGATCCCAATGCGCGGCGCGGCGCCTTTGCCGGCCTGCGCAGACCGGGCGGCGGCGGCACCGGCGGCCCGCGTCCTGCCGGTGGTGGAGGCGGCGGTGGCGGAGGCGGTCGCGGCGGCGATGGGCGCGGCCACTGGAACCTCAGCCTCGCCTATACGCAGGAACTCGACGAGACCGCGCGGATCGTCCCCGGCGGGCGCGTGCTCGATCTGCTGAACGGCGATGCCCTGTCAGGCGCAGGCATTGCGCGGCGCAGCGCCACGCTGGAAGGCGGCGGCTTCTATCGCGGCTTCGGCCTGCGGATTTCCGGCACTTACGCCAGCGGCACGCGTGTCGATGGCTCCGGCGTGCCCGGCGCCTCGCGCCTGGACTTCGGCGATCTTGCCACCTTCAACTTGCGCGGTTTCGTCGATCTCGGCCGCATGCCCAAGCTCGTCAGCCGCGCTCCGTTCTTCAAGGGCACGCGCGTGGCACTGGGCGTCAACAACCTGTTCGATGCCATCCAGAACGTCACCGACCAGACCGGCGCCACCCCGCTGCGCTACCAGCGCGGCTACCTCAATCCCGAAGGCCGTGTGTTCAGCATCGAGCTGCGCAAGCAGTTCTGACCGCCGGGTTCAGCTGAAGCGCCTGAGCCGCGGCTGCCCCTGCACAAAATTGCGCGCGTTCCGGCGCAGCAAGGCGCGTTCGTGATCGGCATGGGCATCGGCGAAGTGGCGCAAGTTGACTACGTCGTGCAGCGGCAGCGGTTCCTCGAACAGGATGCCGAAGCGCACGCCTTGCGACCAGACCACATTGCCGAACACATCCAGTCCCTGCGCGGTCAGCACCACGCCGGCGCCGGGCATGGGCAGCTTGGCCGCAATCGTCACCCGCGCGCCTGATTGCGACAGGTCATCGAGCAGGCAATTCTCCTGTCCATGGAGCAACAGCACCCTCGCCGGAATGCAGAGCCGCACCCGGGGGGCAGCGCGGCGTCCGGTGATGCGGAACTTGGGGACAATCGGCTGGGAGGAACCTGCGCTCGTCATGCGCGCGAACTTGCGCCCGAACAGTTTAGGCGACCATTGAGATGGTCCTAGCAGGATTCCCCTAGAGGCGCATTTCCGCGCGGGGATATCTGCCCACCGCCCCTCCCCAAGCCCGGCCGGAGAGACTATCTGAGGCCGAGCCATGGCGCGCAGCACTCCTCCTTCCACGCCCGATCACCTCTCCGGCCCGCAAGTGCCGGAACCCCTGCTGCCGCAGGCCTCGGAGCGCTTCAACGAGGACAAGGCAACCTACACCGTCCGCGGCTCGGACCAGCCCGATATCGAACGCGGCGTCGCCGCCATCCGCGAAGTCGTCGCCACGCTGAAGCCCAAGCCCGGCGTCTACCGCATGCACGATGCGCGCGGCGATGTGCTCTATGTCGGCAAGGCGCGCGCGCTCAGGAACCGCGTGGCAAATTACACCCAGGTCGATCGCCTACCCCAGCGCCTCAAGCGCATGGTCAGCCAGACGCGCTCGATGACCATCGTGACGACCAATTCGGAAGCCGAGGCGCTGCTGCTCGAAGCGCAGCTGATCAAGCGCTATCGCCCGCCCTACAACGTGCTGCTGCGCGACGACAAATCGTTCCCTTTCATCCTCCTGCGCGCCGATCACGCCTTTCCGCGCATCCAGAAGCATCGCGGCGCGCGCCGCGCCAAGGGCAACTACTACGGCCCCTTCGCCAGCGCGGGCTCGGTCAACACGACGATCAACGCGCTGCAGAAGCTGTTCCTGCTGAGGAGTTGCAACGACGGCTACATGTCGCGGCGCGATCGGCCCTGCCTGCTCTACCAGATCAAGCGCTGCTCGGCCCCATGCGTCGACCGCATCAGCGAGGACGATTACGCCGAACTCGTGCGGCAGGCGAAGGACTTCCTCGGCGGCAAATCGGGCGCGGTGCAGAAGGAAATCGAAGCGCAGATGACCGAGGCCGCTGAAGCCTTGGACTTCGAACGCGCGGCCATGCTGCGCGACCGGCTCCGCGCCGCCACTTTCATCCAGGGCAGCCAGGCGGTGAACGCCGAAGGCGTCGGCGATGCGGACGTCTTTGCCATGGCGAACAAGGGCGGCCAGATCAGTATCCAGGCCTTCTTCATCCGCGGCGGGCAGAACTGGGGCCACCGCGCCTTCTTCCCCGGCCATACCGAGGGGCTGGAAGAGCACGAAGTGATGACCAGCTTCCTCGCCCAGTTCTACGAGGAAGTCCCCCCGCCGCGCCTGATCCTCGTCGACCGCGAGCTGCCCGAAGCCGATCTCCTCGCCGAAGCGCTGCACGGCGCGGCAGGCGGCAAGGTCGAGATTTCGGTCCCCCAGCGCGGTGACCGCCGCCGCCTGATGGAGCAGGCCCAGCGCAACGCGGTCGAAGCGCTCGATCGCCGCATGGCCGAAAGCGGCACCAAGGCGCGCACCTGGCGCGAAATGGCCGAATTCCTCGAACTCGACGAAGCCCCGCAGCGGGTGGAGGTCTACGACAACAGCCACGTGCAGGGCGCCCATGCCTTGGGCGCGATGATCGTCGCGGGGCCCGAAGGCTTCCTCACCGGCCAGTACCGCAAGTGGAACATCAAGACCGCGCAGACCAACGACGATTTCGGCATGATGCGCGAAGTGTTCCAGCGCCGCTTCGCCAAAGCGCAGGACGACGACCCTGACCGTGAGGCGGGGATGTGGCCCGATCTCGTGCTGATCGACGGCGGCAAGGGGCAATTGTCGGCCGCCCGCGAGACCTTGGAAGCCATGGGCATCGAGGATGTCACCCTGATCGGCATCGCCAAGGGCCCGCACCACGGGCGCGAAGGGCGCGAGGTGTTCCACTTTATGGACGGGCGCGAGAAGATGCTGCCCGTGAACTCGCCCGTGCTGTTCCACCTCCAGCGCCTGCGCGATGAAGTCCACCGCTTCGCCATCGGCGCGCACCGCGCCAAGCGCAGCCGCGCGATCACCGCGAGCCCGCTCGATGAAGTCCCCGGCATCGGCCCGGCGCGCAAGCGTGCGCTGCTGCTCCACTTCGGCACCGCCAGCAAAGTCCGCGCCGCCAGCCTTGAAGACCTGCAGCGCGCGCCCGGCGTCAGCGCCACCGTCGCGCAGGCCGTCTACGATTTCTACCACCCCGGCGCATAATCCGCACCCGAACACGGTGAGTTTCCGGTTAACCGCAAGCCTTGGGTGCTCGTCCACCATTGCGCCCTAACCTTCGCCTCAAGGGAGTATGCCAAGGGGTGACGAGCCGCAATCCGTGCCGCCACCCGCCACATGGGGAGCACACGATGCGCATGAACCGCCCTAGCCTTTTCGCCCGGCCCGTCCTCGCCGCCGCGCTCGTTGCCATCAGCGCCGCGCCTGCCGCCGCGCAGACCGCCGCACCAACCGCCGCCGCCGCACCCAACGGCGTCGGCTCGGCCTTCGAACTCACCTTCTGGCAGTCGGTCACCGGCAGCGAGGACGCGGCAAGCTACGAAGCCTATCTCGCCCGCTACCCCGATGGCACCTTCAGCGGCCTTGCCCGCGCGCGCAGTGCCGCGATCCAGCGCGCCACGGCGTTGCAGGCGGCCACCGCCCCCGCACCTGCGCCCGCCGCCGCACCGGCTCCCGCGCCCCAGCCCGCCCCCGCCGTGCTCACCATGCCGCAAAACGCCCCACCGCTTGCTCCGACCCCCGCCGTCGCAGTCGTCGCGCCTGAATCTGCCCCCGCGCCTGCCGAAATGATTCCCGCTGCCGCGCCGGTCGCGGTTGCGGAGGCAGGGCCTTCGCCGATGGCCAGACTCCTGGCGCAGCTGCGCGGGACGATGGATCCGGCGGCTGCCCCGGCCCCGCAGGTCACCGCCACTGCCCCGATCCCGCAAGCTGCGGCCACGTCGCCCGGCCTGGCGACACCCACGCCGGCGCAACCGGTCTATGCCCCTGCGCCCGCTACCCCCGCGGCCGCACTCACCCCTGCCGCGACGCCGGCGGTCAGCTATGCCTCGGCACGCCCGTTCCTGATGCCGGTGCCGGAAGTGGCCCTCCCCGCCTATTTCTGCAGCAACGATGCGCGCAACCAGTTCCACAACAATGCCTATCGCCCGGCGGTGGAAGTCGCGACGCGCAACAACGAGGCGGCGGTCGCCTATCTGCGCCAGCTTCAGCAGACCTATGATCGCGGGCAGCTTGGCCGCGATACGGCGGTGCTCAATGCCATCGCCGCCGAAGCGCGCGCCTATCAGTCCGAGGCGGCGCGTGCCTATACCGTGCAGGCCGGGCTGGTGCGCCAGTTCGATGCGCTCATGGCGGTTCCCCTGCGCACCTGCGCTGCGCCTGCCCAGTAAGCGCGCCACGCCCGGTCGGGTGAGTCCATATCGACTTCGATTCTTTACGTTCTTGTGCTAGTGGCGCCCACCTACCGTCGGCAGGCGGCAGGCGATCCGAGGGGCACGGTGGGTAGAGGGGCATCACAAGACGCAGGCGCGCCCGTACGGCAATCGCCGGCACGGCGCCTCGCGGTACTCGCCGCGCTTGCGCTGCCGCTCACGGTTCCGGCCTTGGGGCAAGCGCCCTCCACAACCGGTGTCGGCTCCCAGTTCGAGCTGACCTACTGGCAGTCGGTCGAAAGCGGCAGCGATCCCGCGCTCTATGAAGCTTACCTCGCCCAGTATCCGAACGGCACGTTTGCCGCAGTGGCGCGGGTAAAGCTCGCGAAACTGCGCCAGATCGCCGCGCCCGCTTCTGCACAAGCACCCGTTCAGGCCATACCTGCGACGCCGCCTGCACCAACACTGCCCCCGCCCCCAAGCCCGCCACCGCCACCTGCCATCGTGACGGCCAGCCCAGCGCCTCCGGTCCCTGCCAAGCCCGCTCCGGCTCCCCAGCAGATGGCCGCGGCAAGGGCGGTCCGCTCGGCCCCGTCATCCGCGCCGGTCACGGCCGCCCGGCCCACGGCCGACTCGGCGCCCTATGTCACCGCTGCCGAACCGGCTGAGCCCGAAGCCGAAAGCGGCGACAGCGCCGCGCTGCGCCGCCTGCTCGGCGCGCTGGGGGATAGCCAGCGCATCGGTTCTCCTGCTCCATCGCCGATTATCGACGTGGCCGATGTGAGCCCGCTGCCGGACACGGCCCCGCTCGCCCCCGCAGCTGCGCCGCTCGCCGCTCCGGCCGCTGCGCCCTCCCGCCTTGTCGAGATTGCCGGGCCGCCGGTTGCCGTGCCCGATGCCGCAGCGCTCTCGGCAAGCGGAGCACCCATCGCAGACCCGCGCCCCATTGCCGTCGGCGTGCTGCCCCCCGGTTTCGCCTTGCCGCCGCGTCCGCAACTGGCCGTGATCCCGCCGCTCGCCTTCCCGCCAAGCTTCTGCTCGGCCGAGGCGCGCAATGCCTTCCATGATCAGAGCTATGTCACCGCCGTCGAAACGGCCCGGCGCAACAACGATGCGGCCATCGCCTACATGCATCAGCTTCAGGATATCTACGATACCAACCAGCTCAGCGGCGATATCAATCCCATGAACGCGGTCGCTGCCGAGGCGCGCGCCTATGGTCCGGTCGCTGCAGCCGCCTTCGCCGCCCAATCGACGCTGGTCAGCGCGTTCGGCGCGCTGATGGCAGTGCCGATCCGCGCGTGCGAGGCGCCGAAGCAGCCGTGAGTCCGGCCGCCTTCCCGCGCGCGGCCGGGCTTGCCAGCGTTCTTGCGCTCGTGCTCGCGCCAGTTACCGTACAGGCCGCCGCTGCCGTCTGCCCAGATGCCGCCACGGTGCAGGCCGCCCGCGTTGTCGAGTTCCAGACAATGATGATGGGCGTCGCGGTGCGCTGCCGCCATGTCGGCGTGCCGATCAACGATCACCTCGACGGCATGAACAGCGTGCGCCGCACCATTTTTGCCGAAGCGAACGACCGCGTCGCCGGCTTCCTGCGCGGCCTCGACACGAAGCCCGCGCCCGGCCCCGCCCCGCTGGTCGATGCGGCCGGCCCCCCGGCACCAGCCACCCCGGCGAAGTCCGCCCCGGGCTCCGCGCGCAAGGCTCCGCCGCGCACCGCCGCCACCCCCGCACTGGCTCCGAAGCCCGCGGTCAAGATCTCGCGCCGCACCGATCCCTATGACCGCTACCTGACGATGATCGGCAATCAATACGGCGGCGGCGCCACCACGCTGCAGCGCTGCAAGGCTTTCGATGCCATCGTCGTCGCGCTGGGCGACAAGACCAACACCGACCGCCTGCTCACCATGGTGTCATCCTCGCTGGTGCAGGCCACCCTGCTCGAAGCCATCGTGAACTGCCCGGCCAGGAAGAAATAACCGTCAGGTCCCGCCGGTCTTCTTCGTGATCGGCCGGATCAGCCCTTCCTGCGCTACGTTGGCGATCAGCTTGCCTTCGCGGGTGAAGATCCGCCCCCGGTTGAACCCGCGTGCACGGCCCGCCCACGGGCTGTCGCAGACATAGAGCATCCATTCGTCAGCGCGGAAATCGTCGTGGAACCAGATCGCATGATCGAGGCTCGCGCCCATCATGTTGCCCTTGGCCCAGCTGATCTCGTGCGGCAGCGTTGCCGTGCCGAGCAGGGTCATGTCGCTGGCATAGGCCAGCACCGCGCGGTGGATCTTGGGATCATCCGGTAGCGGCGCCACAGCGCGCATCCAGGTGTGCGACAATGGCTCGCGGGGGGGGCCGCCCATCCAGTGCCGCGATTCCACCGGGCGCAGCTCGATCGGGCGCGGCTGCAGCATCATGTGCCGCTGCCGCTCGGGCACGCGGTCGGCATATTCGGCGCGCAAGTCCGCCTCGCTGCGCAGCGTCTCGGGCTCGGGCACCACCGGCATGTCCTCGGCGTGCTCCACCCCCGGCTCGCGCTTGTGGAACGATGCCACCATCGTCAGGATAGGCTTCCCCTGCTGGCTCGCCACCACCCGCCGATTGGCAAAGCTGCCGCCATCAAGGTCGCGCATCACCTCGAAATCGATGCCGAAATCCTCGTTGCCGCCGCGCAGGAAATAGGCGTGGAGCGAATGGACCGGCCGGTCCTCGGGTACGGTGCGCTCGGCGCTTGCCAGCGCCTGCCCGATCACCTGCCCGCCAAACACGCGCCCCACCCCGCCCGGCTTGCGCGCCCCGGCAAAGTGGTCATTGCCCTCGTCGGCCACGTCCAGCAGCCGCAGCAGGCCTTCGACAAGATCGGCAGGATCGGAACTTGCAGGTGTTTCGCTCATGGCGGGCGGCATTGCCCAACCTGACGTTTGCGTCAACGGAAAGCTGCCCTCAGCCGAACCCCGGCAGCCGCCGCAGCATGCGCCAGCCGGCCGCTTTCACCTTGTTGTCCGCCGGCCAGCGCCCCGGCGCGCGCGGGGAAAGGCCCATGCGCCGCAGCACCGCGTTGAACGCCCGCGCGTCCGCTTCGGCAAAGCTCCATTCCGAACGCCAGGTGATCGAAAGCGAGATCGCGCTCGCGGGTCCGTTGCGCACATAATGCGGCGCCATCACCGGCACGTAGAGCGCCTCGCCCGGCCGCAGCTTCCATTCGGTGCCCCCGCGGTCCAGTTCATCGCGCCAGAACAGCTCGCGCCCGCCGCCGGTGTGATAGGCCTCGTGCGTCTCGTCCGGCGCGTAAGCCGCGTTCCCTTGCGGAAACAGCGTCATCGTCTTCACGCCCGCCAGATGCAGCAGGATATTGTGCTCCGGATCGAAGTGATAGGGCGTCACTCCGTTCGGGCTGGTGATGAACACGAAGCCTTGCGGGCGCAGCATCGCCCCGGTGCGCGCCTCGATCAACGGGCGCAGTTCCTCCAGCAGGGAATGCAACAGCTCGCGGTAGGCCGGCACTTGCTCGATATTCTTGAGCGCGGCCCAGCTGCCCGTCTCATTGATGCGCCGGATCGTCTCGCCGATGCCAAGGCCATTGCCCGGCGGCACGATGCCGTTGAGCCCCACCGGCAGATCGGCGCGGTTGTATTCGCGGGATTTCTCCGGCAGCGCCTCGGCAAGCTCCGCCAGCGCATCCAGCGTCAGCAGCGGATGGCCGCGCAGTTCATGCCGCAGGCGGTGCGGCACTTCGGGATAGGCTGCAGCGAAGGCGGTGCGCGCTTCCGCTTCGAACACGGTAAAGCTCATCTCAGGCCCTGCGGATTGCGAGACAGTTCAAAGGAAACGATCCGGCGAAACAGCGCGCGCCGCGCCTGTCCGCCGATCGCGATGGACATACGGCCGATCGCGCGGCGCTCGCGCCACAGCGAATCGATCATCGGATGGTCGGGCGCCGCGCAGCTGTCCGCCCAGCGCACGCCCGCGCGCTCCAGCAGCGCCAGATTCTCGAGCTGCAGCAGCACGCCCGGCGAGAAACGTGCAAAGCGCTCGTCAAACGCGGTCTTGTAGGAAAACGCCCCCGGCGGCACGATCAGCGTTGCCAGCATGGCAATAGGCACACCGTCGAGCTCAAGGCTCAGCCGCTCGAGGCACCCCCGCTCCGCCGCCGCCATCATGCTTTCGCGAAACAGCCCCGCCGTCTCCCCCGCGCAGGCCAGCGCGCTGCCCGCGCTCCCCTTCCAGCCCTGCGCCTCCAGCGCGAGAAACTGCTCGATCCACAGCGCAATTCCTTCGGCATCGGTGCGGCGCGAAACGGCCAGCACACCCTGCTCGGCCAGCCGCGCCTGCTGCCGGCGCAGTTCCTTGCGCTTCTTGCCCGGCAGCGCATGTTCCAGATACGTCGCCGGGCCCAGCGGCGAGGCCAGCATCGCACGCTCCTCACGGTGGACGAGCACGATTTGCCGGCCCTGCCGTGCGCCGACCGCCAGCAGCGCCTCGGCCAGCGCCGTTTCCAGCGGCAATGCGGCGGCATGGAGGAAAGCCGCCGTACCGGCATTGCGGTCCGCCCAGTCCAGCAGCGCTTCCCAGAACGCTTCCTCGGCCCCTTCTGCCACCAGCGGCGCACCAAGGAAGGCATTGGCATGCAGCCATATCGCCAGATGCGGCAGCCGATGCTGCCCATAGCGCCGCGCGCGCTGCACCGGCACCAGCGCCTCGGGCGCATCGCCCCGCATCAGCGCCGCGATCTGGATGCGCCCCAGCGGATCGAACCGCGCCAGGCCCGGCAGGAGATACCACGCCTCGAAAAACGGATTGGGCGTCCCCGCCCGCGCGGCCAAGGCATCCCAAGCGCCGCGCGCGTCCGGCGAATCCCACGCGCGCCAAGGGAGCACGACAAGGCCGGCATCAGCCTTGCCCGCTCCGGGAAGGTGAGCCTTCCCCGGCCGAATGGTAAAGGACGCGTCGTTCAAACCACTGTCTCCAGCCTCAAGGGCTAGCAGTGCAGACCGAACATGCGGTTAACATCCAGGCATATTTTGTTACATTCCGAAGGTTTTAGACCGCGACCGGCCGTCTCACCCAAGCTTTCCACGCTGCCCAAAGCAGAAGGGGCACAAAGCCGGCCAGGAGTCCGCCAATCCCCACGACCAGGACGGCTTGATTGAACGTCGGGATCACCCACGCGGCGACGCCCGTCATGAACAGCGCCCCGATCAACGGCATGATCACGTGGGTAAAGGCCTCGCGCAGGTCGGTGCGCAGCAATCCCCGGAAATGCCACGCCGAGGCATAGCCCGTCAGCCCCATGTAGAAGCAGATCTGGAGCCCGATGGCCTCGATCGAACTTTGCAGGATCTCCGCGACCGATGGCATGTAGGACGCGCCGAACAGGAGCACGAGTCCCAGACCCCAGATCACCAGCGTCGCGACCCATGGCGTCTGCCATTCGCGGTGCACCGCAGCGCAGAAGGGTGGCAGAACATCCGCGCGCGCCATCGAGTACATGCTGCGGCTGAACTGCAGGATCTGCGTCTCCAGCGCGCCCACCGTGCTCAGCACCGTCGCCAGCACGACGAGATAGCTCCACGGCGCCGGGAATATCTTGGCCGAAATCGCATAGAGCACATTGGTGTTCGCTGCCGCGATCTCCTTGTCGGACAAGGCAATCAGCACCACCGTCATCAGGATCACGAAGAACACGATCAGGTTGATCATCGCCCAGAACGCGCCTTTGGAGGCGTCCTCCGGCTCGGTCTCCTCGCCCAGGTTCATCGTCACGTCCCAGCCCCAGTAGAAGAACACCGAGACGATGGCCCCATCCGCGAACGACTTGAACGTGAACGATCCCGGCGCGATCCATTCGAGCGATGGCGCATGCGCCGGGGTGGCACCGAACCAGTAGACCGCCGCAGCCAGCAGCGCGACGACGATAGCCGCCTCGATCACCGTCACGGTCACCTGCGCGGTGCTGGCATGCTTGATGCCGCGCAGCACGATGGCGGTCACCAGCGTGAGCCAGACCGCCGCGACGGCCGTCACCAGCGGCGTGTTCTCGACTTCGGCAGGCGCGAAGAGCAGCAGCGTGGCGGTTGCGGCCGGCAGCGTGGCGGAAACCATGAACACCACCGAGGCGACCATCAGCCCCCACCCGGCGAAGAACCCCCAGGTCGGGCCAAACACCGCGCCCACCCACGCAAAGGCGGCGCCGGCATCGGGCATCACCCGGTTGAGCTTGGCAAAGGCGAACATGATGCCCAGCATGATCACGCCGCTGTAGAGCAGGCTTCCCACCGAAAGCGGCCCGATGGCGGCATAGATCGTGCCGGTCGTCACCGCGACGGTGAAGGCGGGCGATGTCCCCGCGATCCCCATGATGGTCGATTCCAGCGCCGACAATGCGCCTTTCGCCAAGCTCTGCTCGCTCATGCCATAAAGTCCCCCGCTCTAGACTGTCTCACGCACAACATCCGCTCGCCCCGAGCTTGTCGAAGGGCCTCGTGCAGCACCAGCCCCCAAAGCCTCGCTCCTGATCAGAGTGGAGCCGATATGCGCGATCCCGTCGCGAATATCGGCCTCGATCGCGATCCGCAGCGCCATCGTATCGCGCCGCCGCAGCGCCGCCAGCGCCTCGCTGTGCCGGTCCACCGTGTAGTGGCCCGAAATCGTCCGCATCGCGCGGCGCAGGAACGGGCCGATCTGCAGCCACAGCGATTCGATCAGCGGCAGGAAGGCAGATTGCCCCGCCGCCCCGTAAAGCATCGAATGAAAAGCATAATTCGCGCCGATCCAGCGGTCGTAGTCGCGCTCCGCCACCGCCTTGTTGAGCTCGGCATCCTCCGCTTCCAGCCGCGCGATCAGCGCCTCGTTCACATAGGGCATGGCCCGCGCCGCCGCTTCGGCTTCCAGCACCACGCGCGCCGCGATCAGGTCGTCGAAGCGCTCGATCGTCATCGGCGGAATGCGCACGCGGCGGTTGTCCATCAGCTCCAGCGCGCGTTCGGCCACCAGCTGGCGCAGCGCCTCGCGCACCGGCATCGCGCTCACGCCCAGCTCCACCGCCAACCCCCGGATCGTCAGCGCCTGCCCCGGCTCGATCCGCCCGAGCAGGATGGACTGCCGCAGCCGCGCCAGCACCTGCTGATGCAGCGTGCGCGGATCATCCGCGCCGCCCTGTGTCTCTGCAACGAGGTCTGTTGCCGTCATGCCGCCATGTGATCACATTTTTGCCGGAACGCCAAGTGCGATTGACACCCCCCGCCCTGCTCCATACCACCTTTTGCCAACGCCGTTCGAGGACCCTGCAGACCCATGACCGCTCCCGCCAGCATGATCGCCGATCCGGCCGAAGCGCGCGATTTCCTCGCCGCCAACCCCGAGATCGCCTTCATCGAAGTGATCTTCACCGCGATCTCCGGCGTCCCGCGCGGCAAGCGCGTGCGCAAGAGCGAGCTTATGGCGATCTACGAGAACGGCCGCCTTTACCCCAGCTCGATGCTGGTCGCCGATATCACCGGGCAGGACTGCGAGGACACCGGCCTCGTCTGGGGCAACGGCGATCCGGACTACATGCTGCGCCCCGTTCCCGGCACGCTCGTGAAGGCGCCGTGGCTGGGTGACGACGTCGCGCAAGTGATCACATCGATGTACTACGCCGACGGCACCCCCTGCGAACTCGATCCGCGCCATGTGCTCGCCCGCGTGGTCGAACGCTTCAAGCCGCTCGGCCTCACCCCTGTCGTCGCCTGCGAGATCGAATACTACCTCGTCGATCCTGTGCGCGGCCCCAAGGGCGAAGTCCACCTCGCCCGCTCGCCGCATTCGCAGGCGCAGCCGCACCTCATCGACGTGTTCAGCCTCACCGACATTCAGGACTTCGCCCCCTTCTTCAAGGAACTGTGGCGGCAGGCCGATGTGCAGGGCATCCCGCTGGAAGCCGTCATCTCCGAATACGCGCAGGGCCAGGTCGAATTGACCCTCCACCACCGCCCCGATGCGCTGCGCGCCGGAGACGAAGCGCAGATGTACAAGCGCCTCGCCAAGGGCGTCGCGCAAGTGCAAGGCATGGCCGCGACCTTCATGGCGAAGCCCTTCAGCCATTCCGCCGGCAGCTCGATGCACCTCCACTTCAGCATGGCGGGTGCAGACGGCAAGAACGTCTTCGCGAGCGAAGACCCCGAAGGCACCGAACAGATGCGCCACGCCATCGGCGGCCTGCGCGAAACCCAGAGCCAGGCCTTCGGCATTTTCGCGCCCAACGCCAATTCCTACCGCCGCTTCCGCGCCAATTCCTACGCGCCCACCGCGCCGATCTGGGGCGTCAACAACCGCTCGGTCTCCTTGCGCATCCCCGCAGGCCCCGCCGCCTCACGCCATGTCGAGCACCGCTTCGCCGGGGCTGACGCCAATCCCTACCTCGCGCTCGCGGCCATGCTCGCGGGCGTCCACCACGGCATGGTGAACCAGATCGATCCCGGCCCGGCCGTCGTCGGCGATGGCTACAAGGCCGCGGCAGACAGCCCTTATCAGGTCCCCGGCAACTGGTACGCCGCCATCGATGCGCTCCACGCTTCCCCCGTCATGCGCGACTATCTCGGCGATACCTTCGTCGACATGTACTGCGCGGTGAAGCGCACCGAACAGGACCGCTTCTACAGCGAGGTCACCGCGCTCGACTATGACTGGTATCTCCGCAACGCCTGACGATCTGCTGGCTCGGCGCGACCGCGCCTTCGGGCGCGGCGCCAAGCTGTTCTACGATGAGCCGCTCCATCTTGTGCGTGGGCTTGGCGCCAGCCTGTTCGACACGGCGGGCCGCCGCTATGTCGACATGTACAACAACGTGCCTTGCGTCGGCCACGCGCACCCCCGCATTGTCGAGGCGATGGCCCGCCAGCAGGCCACGCTCAACACCCACAGCCGCTACCTCAGCGAACCCGCGATTGCGCTCGCCGAACGCCTGACTGCGCGCCAGCGCGTCACGGAAAGCGCGGTGTTTTCCTGCTCCGGCACCGAAGCCATCGAAATCGCGCTGCGCATGGCCCGCATGGCGACGGCTGCGCAGGGGATCGTCTGCACAAACCACACCTACCACGGCAACAACACCGTGGTCGGCGCGCTCACCAACTTGCCTGCAGGCGATACCCGCCACGCCGATATCCGCTCGATCCCTTTCCCCGAATTGCTGCGCCCGATCACGCCCGGCATCGCTGAAGAAGCGCTGGCGGATGCCTATGTCGAAAGCCTCAAGGCCGCCATCGACGACCTCAAGGCGAGCGGTCAGGGCTTCGCCGCGCTCATCCTCTGCCCGATCCTCGCCAACGAGGGTCTGCCCGATATCCCCGAAACCTTCATGGCCAAAGCCGCCGCGCTCGTCCGCGCCGAGGGCGGCCTGATCATCGCCGATGAAGTGCAGGCCGGCTATGGCCGCAGCGGCACATGGTGGGGCTATGATCATGTCGGTCTCACCCCCGATATCGTCGTCACCGGCAAGCCGATGGGCGTCGGCCTTCCGCTCGCGGCCACCTGCGCGCGGCGCGACGTCGTTGAACAGTTCCGCGCCGAAACCCGCTATTTCAACACCTTCGCCGCCAGCCCCCTGCAAGGCGCGGTCGGCCTCGCGGTGCTCGATGTGATCGAGGAGGAAGGCCTCGTCGAGCATGCCCGCACCCTCGGTGCCGAACTAAAAGCCGCGCTGCGCCAACGCCTCGGCCACACCCCCGGCCTGATCGACGTGCGCGGCAAGGGCCTGTTCCTCGCCGCCGAGTTCGTCGACGCCGATGGCAATCCCGACGCCCACCGCGCCTTCACCCTCGTCTGCGCGCTCCGCCGCGAAGGCTTTCTCACCTCGGTCGACGGCGCTTTCAACAATTGCGTCAAGATCCGCCCCCCGCTCGTCCTCCCGCGCGCAGACGCCATGGCCTTCCTCGACGCCTTCGACCGCGTGTGCGCAAGTGCCTGAAATCGAGGAATACCTCCCCGCCGCCCGCGCCGCCCTTGCCCAGTTCGGCCTCCCCGAAACCGAACCCCACGCCATCGGCAAAAGCGAAAACGTCGTCTTCCGCGCCGATGCGCCGGACGGCACCACCTGGGCCCTGCGCCTCCACCGTCCCGGCTACCACGCGCTCCCCGCGCTCGAATCCGATCGCGAACTCACCGCGCACCTTGCCGCCTGCGGCATGATCGTACCCACCGGCCGCCGCACCACCGGCGGCGCATGGTACACCGAAGTCCAGACCCCCGACCCCGAGGGTAGCCGTCTCGCCGGCATGACCCTGTGGCACCCCGGCCAGACGCTTGCCGACCTGATCGAAGAGGATCGCGGCCCCGCAACCTGGTCCTGGTTCGAACGCACCGGCGCACTCCTCGCCGATCTCCACAATGCCACCGCCAGCTGGACCCCGCCCCCCGCCTTCACCCGCCACCGCCTCGATTCCGATGGCCTTGTCGGCGAAACGCCGTTCTGGGGCCGCTTCTGGGAAGCTGTGTGTCTCACCGCCGATGAGCGCCAGACTCTCTCCAAGGCGCGCGATCTCGTCGCCGCCCGGCTCGCCGCGCTTTCCGACCCGCTGATCCTCATCCACGCCGACGCCCACCCCGCCAACGTCCTCGTCAGCGGCGATCACTTGGGCCTCATCGATTTCGACGACTGCGCCTGGGGCTGGCCGATCTTCGACATCGCCGTCGCCCTGCGCAGCGCGTGGGGCGAGCCGCACTTCACGGGCCTGCGTGATAGCTTGCTCGCCGGCTACACCAGCCGCCGCGCGCTGCCACCTGACGTGCTCGCGCAGCTCGATCTGTTTCTGCTCACGCGCTCGCTGATGCTCATCAGCTGGTGTGCCGACCGCCCCGAAGTGGCCGGAGAGCCCGCCGAATGGAAGCCCGACCTGATCGCCAAAGTCCGTACCGCTCTCGCAGGTGCAGCCTGAAGCACCCCTTCGTCATTCCCGCGCAGGCGGGAATCCAGAGCGGCCCGCACAGCGCTTCAGTCCCTGGATTCCCGCCTTCGCGGGAATGACGAAAGAGGGGGGAAGGCAGCCCGCAAGACACCCTGAGCAACCGCCAGCCGAACGAAACAACTCATTGAAAGGAATCAAGAACCGGAATCGCACCTAAAGTTCACTTGAGATTCAGGATTCATCCCTAGATTCCAAGACGATCGCGCATCCCGTAGTACCATGCGCCGAGCACGCAGTAGGGCACGCGAAACAGCTTGCCACCCACGAACGGGATGTAGGGCAGCGAGGCAAAGACGTCGAATTTGGTCATCTGGCCATCGATGGCTTCGGCGAGGCGCCGCCCAAGCATCTGCGTGGTGGTCACGCCGTGGCCGCTGTCGCCCTGCGAGAAATAGACGCTGTCCGAAACGCGCCCCATCTGCGGATAGCGCGTCATCGTCAGCGCGAAATTGCCGCTCCACTGGAAGTCCACCTTCACGCCCTTGAGCTGCGGGAAGGTCTGGAACATCTCCGGCAGGATCTTGCCTTCGATGGACGCGGGATCGAACCCGCCATAGATCGTGCCGCCGCCATAGAGCAGCCGCCCGTCCGCCGTGCGGCGATAGTAGTCGGGGATATAGCGGATATCCTCGATGCAATAGTTGGTCGGCAGCAGCGTTTCGAGCAGCTCATCCCCCAGCACTTCGGTCGCGATCACCTGGCTGGATACCGGCAGGATGCGCCCCGAAAGATCGGGCGCGGCGTCCCCCAGATAGGCATTGCCGCAGACCAGCACCTTGTTCGCGCGCACCTTGCCCTTGGCAGTATGCACCACCGGCTCCGCCCCGCGATCGACATTCGTGACGCGCGAGTTCTCGAAGATGCGCCCGCCGAGGCTCTCGAACGCAGCCGCCTCGCCCAGCACATAGTTCAGCGAATGCATGTGCCCGCCGATGGGATCGAACATGCCGCCGATGTAGCGGTCCGAATTGATATGCTCGCGCGCCGCCGCGCCTTCGGCGAGGAACATCTGGGTATGGCCATGGCGGTGCCATTCCTCGGTCCGCTCGGCCAGCGTCTTCAGCTGCGGCTTGCTCATCGCCATGATCGCGTTGCCCGCGCGCAAGTCGCATGCGATGCCGTACTTCGCCACGCGTTCGCGGATGATGCCCTGGCCTTCCAGCGCCATCGCGCCAAACGCCTTCTCGGCCTCCGCGCCGTAGTGCTGCCGCACTTCCAGCATGCGCCGGCTATAGCCGTTGACCAGCTGTCCGCCATTGCGCCCCGAAGCGCCCCAACCAACGCGCTCGCCCTCGACCACGATCACCTTGTAACCGCGCTCGGCCAGTTCCAGCGCCGCGCCCATGCCGGTGAAGCCTGCGCCCACCACGCAGATGTCGGCCACTTCCTCGCCCAGCAGTTCGGGCCGCCGCGGCGTCGGATTCGCGCTCGCGGCGTAATAGGTCGGCATGCCCGCATAGGGCGATGCGGGGGAGAACGTGTCGATCACGCGGTCGGTCGGTTCGGCAGAAGTCTGCAGGTTCATGGCAAAGGACTCGCAAAAGTACCCTTGCTGCCTAACCCGGCCACCCCGATTCCGTCAACCAAAATGTGATCACATTATTCCCGCATAGCTGGTGCAGCGCCGACAAACCGCTCCGAAAGCGCCCGATTTGTGATCATCTTCCGCCCCGATGGGAAGGATCAGGCCCTAGAACCCGATCCTCCCCCCGGTCTCCGGCTTGGCCGCCACCTCTTCCCTCAGCCGCGCCAGGATCTCCCCCGCATCGGCCTTCCCGGCAAAGCGCAGCTGCCGCGCCACCACCGCCATGTCGCCCGGCGTCAGGCCGCGAACATCGGCCAGCACCGGCGGCGGCGCCATGCCGAAGAAGCGGGTGAACGCCCGCCCCGCCCGCGCCGGCGAAAGCGCGCGCAGCTCCAGCTTGAACACGAACCGCCGCATCGTCGCCGGATCGAGCTTGCCGACATGGTTGGTCGCCGCCACCACCGGCAGCGGGTGCCGATCGAGCCACGTCAGCAGTTCGTTGACCTGGCTCACTTCCCAGCTCGCCCGCGCCGTGGTGCGGTCGAACAGCAGCGAGTCCACTTCATCGAACAGCAGCACCCCCTCCCGCGCCCGCGCTTCGGCAAAGGCCTCCGCAATCAGCCGCTCGGTGCCGCCCACCCACTTGGAAAGCAGGTCGGAGGCGCGCTTCACCAGCAGCGGCCGGTCCAGCCGCTGGGCAAGGGTGTGCGCCAGCGCGGTCTTGCCCGTGCCCGGCACCCCCGTCAGCAGCAGCGAGACGTCGGCATGCGCGCTCGTCGCCACCGCCTCAAGCAGCGGTCCCAGCGGGCGATCGGTCTCGAACAAGTCGAAATCGATCGTCCCGTCGTGTCCCGGCGGCAGATCGCTCGTCCCGCGCAGCGCCTTGACCAGCGACTGCGCCGCGCGCAGCCCGCCATCCGCCTCGCCCGCAAGCCGCCCGCCCCGCGCCGCCACGCGCAGAACAGACGCCGCCTCGGGCGCAGCATCGACGAGGCCCGCCCAGCCCGCGCCCACCGCCACGCGCTCCTCCGCCGCCACATGCTCCAGCATGCGCAGCGCCGTCGCGCGTGAGGGATGGCCCAGATTCAGCACAAAGCTCATCCGCCGCAGGATCGCCGGATCGATGTTGCGGATCGCGTTGGTCGTCCAGATCACCGGCACCGGATTGGTCTCCAGCATCCGGTTGACGAAGACCTTGCTGCCCTGCCGCCCGCGCATGAAGTCGGCTCCCGTCGGCGCGGCATCGCCGATCAGGTCCTCCATCTCGTCGAACAGCAGCGCCGCATCGCCCCGCCCCGCCAGCAGCCGCTGCCCCATCTGGAACGCGGCGAGCCGGTCCGCCCGGTCGGGCTCGCGCCCGTCGTCGTCCGCCTCGCCCACGCTGTGCAGCGTGAGGCCAGCCGCGTCTGCCAGCGCGCGCGCGAACTCGGTCTTGCCGGTGCCCGGCGGCCCGTGGATCAGCACATTGATGCCGCCCGCGCGCTCCGCCTTCGTGCCTTCCAGCAGCCGCCGCAGGAAATCGGCCTCCGCCACGTGGGCAAAGGCCTCCAGCGAGAGCGCCCCGCTCTGGCGCGGGCCGACCAGCTGCGCGATGATCCCGTCCTCGCTCTCCGGCATGCGGTCGAGCAGATTGTCGAGCGCCCAGCGCGTTTCCAGCTCGATCTGGCCGCGCCAGTCCGCCCGGAACACGGCCAGCCCCATGCGGAACAGCGGGTTCAGCCGCACGCGCCGCTCGGCATCCTGCCGGTCCGCACCCGCGATCTCGCCGATCATCGCCGGCAGGCTGTCGCCCTGTCCGCGTAGGATATCGCCAAGATCGCGCACCATGCGCACCCGGTTCATCGCGAAGACCACCGCCACGATCCCGGCATCGACAGGATCGAGCCGCAGCAGCGCCGCGACTTCGCCCGCCAGCCGCACCGCGCCGGAAGGCTCGTGCCGGGGCACCGCCTTGCCGGCCGCCGCCCGCTTCAGCGCCGTCCAGTTGAGCTTCTTCGCCACCACCGGGCGCAGGCCCAGCAGCGCACCGGCATTGCGCCGGCCAAACTCCAGCAGCGTCTTTCCCGCCGGAGAAGCCGCCGTCACGCCCTGCATGGCCCGGAGGAGCATCCGCCGGGCAATCGTAATCTCGTCCATAAAATCTCGCTTCGCGCCCCGGACGCAAGCGCGCGCACGGAGACGTTCCCAGTGTTTCGGTTTGAAATGGGATTGCCGCGCACAAGGGCCCTCCGGCCCTGCCGCGGCGCGCGAAAGCGCGTTAGGCGAAGGGCTGGAAGGACCGGGGCGCTGCGCCCATTCGGTTTTGAAATTCCAGCAATGCTTATCTCCTGAGGGCGGCAGATTCGCCGTCCGGGACGCGCCGATAAGCGCATCCGGTTACGAATGCAACTTCAATCATGCCGAAAGTGGACGTGCTCGCCACACGCGGCAAGTCCGGGGCAGACGGGCTTCCGGCCAAGGTCTGTTTCCGGCAGAGAACCCCGCAGCCGCGCCCCGCTGCCGAGGGCCGGCAACGGGGCGCTGACCCGGGCGTTCCCCTAGTTCGGATAGGGAATGCCAAGCCGCTTCTGGTATCCCCAGCCAAAGCTCATCCCGCCATAGGAGATGTAGAGCAACCCTTCGCGGTCCCAGCTCGCGGCAAGGTCCGACGTCTCGTTCAGCGTGTTCATCGGATAGCCCGTCACACCGTCGCCCGAAACGAGATACCAGTTCCGGCCCTTGTCATCCGACCGCCACACGCCCCAGGGCTGCGCCTCGGTCGGCTTGCCATACATGTAGAGCGCATAGTCGGTCCCCGGGGCACCCCGGCCGATGGCGATCTCATGGGTCTTGGCCGTCGGGATCCGTGTCCAGTTCAGCCCGCCGTCGGTCGAGTGGAACAGGTAGCCGCCCGCGCGCGGATCGCCCGGTCCGGAGGTGAACCACAGATCGCCCTTGCGGCCCGGTACGGCTTTCAGCTTGGCGTTGATGAAGAAGGGGTAGGCCGGATCGAACGGGCTCGCCTTGCCCGGGTTCATCCGCCAGGTCTTGCCGCCGTCGGTGGTCACCATGAACTTGGCGACCGTCACCGCATAGAACGTGAGCGGCGTGACCGGATCGGCCACTACGGCAAACTGCTTGGCAGCATTGCCGAAGATCATCTGGAAGCCCGCATTGTCGAAGTCGACGCGCTGGCCGTTCTGGTCATAGACCTGCCCGATCTCCCAGGTCTTGCCGCCGTCCATCGAATAGCGCGGCGGCTGGTTGTAGGAGCCGAAACCCCAGTAGGGACTCGGGCTTCCCAGCGTCAGCCAGACGATGTTGTCCTTGCCCGTCCACACCGGCTGGCCCTTGCCCGGCAGCACGTTGCCGCGCGCCGAAATCGCGATCTGCCCGGCCACGAGGGTGTTGGGCGTGTTGCGCAGATGGTCGGGCGTCACCGTGATCGAGGGCAGGATCGACCAGTTCTGGCCATAGTTCACCGAATAGCTGGCGAAGTTGGTTTCCCACGCGCCGCCGCGATAGCCGCTGGCAAAAAGGTTGGCCGGGTTCGTCACCATGACCGAGGGCGTGTCCGGGCTGTAGGCCACCATGCCATTCGAGGCGAGGTTGTTGTTGTAGCCTTGCGTGAGGTCCACGTCGAAGTGCTGCGCGGTGAACTTCGTCGGATTGGTCACGCGGAACAGCACCTCGTCCTCCACCGTGAGGATCGCCGCATTGTTGCCGCCGGGCGGGATCACGATGTTCTGGCCGACCATCTGCTCGATGCCCTTGGCAAGCTCCACCCAGTCGACACCGACCGTCCAGTCCACCTGCCGCGCCTCGTCGAGATCGGCGTAGTAGATCCCGTCGTTGCCACCCGAGGCCCAGAGCCGGCCCTTGCCCGCAGCCGTGGGCACGTTGGGATCGAACATCAGGCTGGCGGTGGCGGGAAAATGCCGGGCGCGCTTGTTGATCCAGTCGATCCCGTCACCCGAACGGATCGAGCGGTTCTCGCCGAGATCGGTCCAGGTGAGGCCGCCGTCGTTGGTGCGCGAAAGGCCGAGCGTATAGGGATCGCTGACATAGGCGTGCTGCGGATTGGTCGGGTCGATCGCGATGGCATTGCCCGCGCGGTAGACGTAGGTGCTGCGCCATTGGCCTCCCTCGTAGACCGCTACCTTGCGGCCTGCGGTGATCCACACCCGGCCCTGCCCATCGATCGCGGTGCCGCCGAAGTCCTCCGGATTCTCGAAAATCGCGCCCGGCCCGGTCGAGATATCGGTCCAGCTCGCGCCGCCATCGGCGGAGCGATAGATATTGGCGGTATAGAGTTCGGCCCTCGTCTTCTGCCCGTTCGCATCGACCCCCTCGCGCACCGTGGTCGTCGCGCCGACGATGTAGATGTTGCGGCTGACTATCATCGACTTGCCGCCGATGACCCGGCGCATGGTCAGGCGCTTGTCGAACAGCACATTGATGAGGTTGGTGCAGGCCCCGGGCGCGCCCGCGCCGGTCACCGCCCGGAACGAGGCACCGGTATCGTTGCTCATGTAGAGCCCGTTCCGTTGCGAGCCGAGGTAGAGGACATTGGGATTGTTGGGATCGACCCCCAGGCGCTCGCCACGCGTGTTCATCGCGTCGAGTTCCTTGTCGCTGCACTGGCTGTTGACATAGCCGGGCAGATCGAGCCCGCGCGCCGGCGTGAACGTCCGCCCGCCGTCGCGGCTTGCGTAGACATTGCCGGTGAAGGCAGCATTGCCGGTGATGTCACCGGGCGCGCTCGGCGCCATGGCAAGGTAGACCCGCGATCTGCTGCGCGGATCGATGGCGACCGACGACACCCCGCCACCAAGCGGATTGGCCGTGAGCTGGTAGCGCTGCGCAAGGTTGTCCGAACGCGCAACCGTCGCGCTCGCCGGGATCGCACGCGGCGTCACCATCTGCACCCAGCGCTGCGTCCTGGTGTCCCAGCGGAACGCGCCCCAGGTATCGGAGCGGGCGTAGCGGATATCGGCATAGCTGGGATGCATCACCATGCCGCGCATGAAGCCCCCGGCACCGATCGCGACCGGCTGCCAGCGCCATTCGGAACTGCGGTCCCACGGCCCCAGGCTGGGCGGCGTCGCGGTGCCGGCGGGCGATGCCGGCGCAGGTCCGGACAAGGGCGGCGCAGACTGGGCCAACGCCACCGGCGCGGCAGAGATCGAAAGGATAGCAAGCAGCGATCGGCGCAAGGACATGATCGGAATCCCCCTGTTGATGATCGTTCCGGGGTAGGGTGCAGAGCGTTAATCGGCATGTTAGAATTCGGGTGAATCAACAGAGTTAGGCAGAATTAACGATGAAATCATGAAATAATCAGATATTATCTTATTGAGATAACGCTTAAATCCAAATATCCTGATATCATTTCCCCGATAAACTCGTAAATTTCTGGATGTATATTTTAAACTATATTTTGTCTTATCTTGCCTTCTGGGTAATTTTTCTGGATAATGGCCAGAATCATGCCGGATAGACCCAGCCATATCGCCACTTCTTCTGGGTGCGCCGCAAGAATGCCCGCGCCCGCCCAGATCAGTGCCAGCACCGCCGCCGGCTCGCCCGAGCGCCGCGTTATGGCCATCCCCGCCAGCCCTGCGCCGATCATCAGCACCGCCGCCACTGCCGGTCCGATCGTCACGCCCAGCATGACCGCAAGCTGGCAAAGGTTGAGCGCCGTCGCCACGACCAGCCAGCCCGCAAGGAGGCCGAGCGGCGCGCGCACCAGCCAGCGGTCCGCCCCGCGCGCGCAAGGCCGGGCCGCCGCGAGCGCGGCAAGGCTCGCCCCCAGCGCCAGCGCGACCACGACGTTGCTCAGGCCGAGCGGCGTCAGCGCCGTCAGGCCAACCAGTCCGAAGGCAGCGGCCGCCCACGGTCCTGCCGCATCGAGCACTGCATCGAGCCGCCGTGCAGGCCGCGCCTGAACGATGGTCAAGGCCGCCGCGCCAGCAAAAATCGGCAGCCAGATGGCAAAGGTAAACGGATGCGGCGCAAACGCATTGGGGTAGCGCGCATAGACCCCGGTGCGCCCCTCACCCGCCAGATCGGCCGGGTCTGCACCGAGCCCGAGATTCAGCCCGAGCATGATCAAGAGCCCCGCAACAACCGCCATCTGGCGCGGCAATCCTCGCAGCATGGCCGGGTTCCCTCTCATTCAGAATGTCCGCCCGGTCATCACCGCGACCAGCCCGATCGAGGCGAGCGCAACCCAGATCACCACCGGCACCATGAGCAGCGCGGCGCGGGGGCAGCGTTCGAGCGCGGCGCCGATGGCAAAGGCGGCGAGCACTGCCGTGAGGCCATTGCCGGCAAGGCCCAGCTCGCGCGAGGAAAAGCCTAGCGTATAGACCGGATAGAGCGCGCAATTGGCGAGCAGCAGCGCCGCCGCCGCCGCAGGCACTGCGCTAGACCGTCCACCCGCGCGCAGCAGGAACCAGGCCGTGCCGATCGCCGCGAACAGGCCGATCCACACGAACGGCACAATCTGATAGATCACGGCGTTGACCGGCCCGGGATAACCGGCCCCCGCCGGCTCCTCACCCACGCCGAAAAGCTGGATGCCGAGGTTGACCCCAAGCGCGAGCAGCGCGCCGAGCAGGCTCCCCCGGATTGCGGGGCGGTCCCCGGCAGGTGGCAAGGGCATCACCCGCGCTCCTTCAGAACCGATAGGCGAGCGCCAGCCCGCCGAAGACCTGTTCCGCCCGCCCGCGCAAGCGCACCACCGGTGATCGCGCCGCGCTTCCCTGCAAACGGCTCAGCGTGCCCAGCAAGCTCGCCGACCAGCGGCGCGAAAGCGTCCGGCTCGCAAAGAACCCGACACCCAGATCGCGCAAACCCGCGCGGCCTGCGAATTCCGGCAGCCCCGAAGCCGCCGCGCCGGCCCGGTCGACGCCGAAATAGGCCGCAGCATAGCGCCGGTCCTGCCAGCTCGCCTGCAGCGAAATGCCCAGCATCAGGCGCGGCGCAGCAGGCACCAGCACCGTCACGCTCGCCTCGCCGAGCAGGCCGCCGTGCCCGGCGCCAAATCCCTGCACCAGCGAGGCGCGCCCGCGCAGCTGCACGCCCGCGCCCAATGGCCGGCCGAATTCAACGAAGCCGCCTGCCTCGGGTGCGGCCTTGACCCGAACGAGCCGGGCGATCACCGCGTCCTTCACTGCAAACAGCGAGCCACGACCGGCATCGACGCGCAGGATCGGCCCGGCGCTCACCCCGCCGCCCAGCGGCAGGCCGGCCTCGACGCCGAAATTGTTGGTCCGCCAGGTCACCGCGCCGGTCGTCACTTCCAGCGCGGGCAGCGGCACCAGGATTACCTCGCGTGCGCCGGGATAAGGCGGCGCCACCCCCAGACCCATGCCGACCATGCCGTCAGCCGCGCTGGCCGGGGCGGGGAGAAGTGCCATGCCGAGGGCCAGACCCATCAGCGGCGCAAGCGGGGATTGCGTGCTCATGGTCGGTCCATCTATCAATCATGCTCGAGACTCGGAATACTTTAATATCTACTATCTCGGTATGTGAGAGAAATATGAGCCCGGAAGCACTCACCTTCGAATGGCAACGCCACGCCGCCGCGCTGTTCAGTTTCACGTCTTTCGCTGGCCGCCGCATGAAGATCGGCCTCGCCGAAGTCGCCGCGCTCGAACACCTGCAAGTGGGCGGCGATCTTTCGCCGGGCGAACTCGGCAGGCGCCTGTCGATGCCTTCGGCCTCCGTCACCGCGCTGCTCGACCGGCTCGAGGGCAAGCGGATGATCGTGCGCAAGGCGAACCCCGAGGACCGCCGCAGCGTTCTCGTGTCGATGACCCCCACCGCGCTGGAGCGTGCCGCGCTCGATCTCCTGCCCGTCGCCGAAGCGATGATCGCCGCCGCCGCGCGGATGAGCGAGGAGCAGCGCCGTACCGTCTCGGCCTATCTCGACATGGTGAACACCTGCATGGCCGCGCAGCAGGAAGCCGCACCAGCCAAGCCGTGACGGGAATTGCACCGCAAGCTCCGGAGCGCCCCGCCGCGCCGCATCGGCCAAAAGGGTTCCAGCCAATCCCCGCAAGGAACCCCGCCGATGCCCGCCACGCCTCCGATCGTCACCCGCGAACCCGCGATCCTCTATTTCGGCACGCCCGTTGCGCTGCTCAGCACGCTGAACGACGACGGCAGCGCCAATCTCGCGCCGATGTCCTCGGTGTTCTGGCTCGGCTGGCGCGCCATGCTTGGCCTGGGCGCCGCCTCGCAGACCGCGCGGAACCTGCTCGCGCGCCGCGAAGTGGTGATCAACCTGCCTTCCGCCGCGATGGCGCATCACGTCGATGCCCTCGCGCTCACCACCGCCAGCGATCCCGTCCCCGCCTACAAGGCCGCGCGCGGCTACCGCCATGTGGGCGACAAGTTCGCCCGCGCCGGGCTCACCCCGGTTCCGTCCGAGTCCGTCGCCCCGCCCCGCGGCGCCGAAGCCCCTGTCCAGCTCGAGGCGCGCATCGAGGCGGTCCATGCCCTCGCCGAGGATGATCCCGCGCAGGCCGGCAAGATCCTTACCTTCGAGGCGCGGATCACCCGCGTGCATCTCCACGAAAGCATCGTTTCGGCGGATGATCCGAACCGCATCGATCCCGATCTCTGGCGGCCCCTCATCATGAGCTTCCAGAAGTTCTACGGCCTCGGCCCGCAGCTTCGCCCTTCGACCCTCGCGACGATCCCGGAGGCGGTCTACCGCAGCCCCGACGTCGACCGCGCCCGCGCCGCGTGATAGCGAAAGGCAAGGCCATGACCGATACGCTCGATGAAACCCGCTGGCAGCAAGTCACCGCGCGCGACAAGGCCGCGGACGGCCAGTTCGTCTATGCTGTGAAGACGACCGGCGTCTATTGCCGCCCCTCCTGCCCCTCACGCCCCGCCAAGCGCGCAAATGTCAGCTTCTTCGCCGCCCCCGCCGAAGCCGAAGCGGCGGGTTTCCGCGCCTGCCGCCGCTGCCACCCCGCTGCCGCGCAGGAACCGGCCACCTCGCTGATGCAGGCCATGGCGGCCTATATCGTCAGCCATGCCGAGGAGAGCCTCACGCTCGCCCACCTCGCCGATCAGGCGGGCATGGCTCCCACGCATTTCCAGCGCGCCTTCAAGGCCGCGCTCGGCGTCTCCCCGCGCGAGTATCAGGCCGCGCAGCGCCTTGCCCGCTTCAAGCTGGCCTTGCGCGAAGGCGAAGGGGTGCTCGAAGCCGGGCTCGACGCCGGCTTCGGCTCGACCAGCCGCATCTACGATATGGCCGATGGCAGCCTTGGCATGACTCCTAGCGCCTACCGCGCGGGCGGCGAGGGCGAGCATATCGTCCATGCCACCCGCGAAACCGCCCTTGGGTTCCTGATGATGGCCGCCACGCAGCGCGGCGTCTGCTTCGTCCAGTTCGGCGAAAGCGCGGAGCGCCTGCTTGCCCAGCTCGCCGCCGAGTTCCCCAAGGCCGCGCTGCTTCCCGCCGCGCTGGCGGCAGCCGCCCCGCTCGATGCCTGGATGGCCGCACTCGCCGAGCATCTCGAACAGGCCGCCCCGCGCCCCGATCTCCCGCTTGATCTGCGCGGCACTGCCTTCCAGATCCGCGTCTGGCGCTTCCTGATGTCCGTCAAACCCGGCGATGTGGTCAGCTATTCGGAACTCGCCGCCGGCGCCGAAAAGCCCCGCGCCGTCCGCGCCGCAGCGAGTGCCTGCGCCGCCAACCGCATCGCCGTGCTCATCCCCTGCCACCGCGCCCTGCGCGCGGACGGCAGCCTCGGCGGCTACCGCTGGGGCCTCGATCGCAAGCGCGCCCTGCTCGACGCCGAACGGCGCCTCAAAGCCTAGCCCGCCAGCCGCGTGATGATGTAGCGCGCCGCCTCGCGCACATCGATCCAGGTCTGCGCGAAGTCTTCCGCGCTCCCGCCATAAGGATCGATCACCGCGGTTCCCTCGCGCCCCGGCACCATGTCCATCAGCAGGCTGATACGCGCGGTGGAGCGGCCCAGCAGGCCGCTCGGCTCGATCCGCTTCAGGTCGCGCAGGTTCTGCTGGTCGAGCGCGAAGATATGGCCGAAGCGCTGGAAATCCTCGCGGCGGACCTGCCTTGCGCGATAGCCCGAAATGTCGACGCCGTGCCGCGCCGCTTCGGCAATCGCGCGGTGGTCCGGCGGCTCGCCCGCATGCCATCCGCCGGTCCCCGCGGAATCGACGGTGACAGCCAGCCCCGCCGCAACCGCCTCGGCGCGCAGCGCGGCCTCCGCCAGCGGAGAGCGGCAGATGTTCCCAAGGCACACAAACAGGACGGACGGCTGGCTCACGAGATACCTCATGGGTCAGATGGCTAAGACCCGCCGCTGGGCTTCCCTGCCCATTGCGACGAGAAACGGATCCTCTTCCTGCCTGAGGGAGAACACATGTTTGCTGTCAATGTCCAGCCATCGCTGCGCAATCATGGTTTGCCCGATGGCGCCGCCCAGCGTCTCGCCCGGCCCCAGCAGCACCACCCGGTCCGGCGCGAACTCCCTCAGCGCGACGGTCATCGCTGCGGTAAAGTCGTAAGCGCTGAGAATCTGGTGCCCGAAAGTATAGTCCCACAGCTCGACAGGATCGGTCTCGAACCGCCGCCAGATCTTGCCGCGCCCGTCGATCAGCGGCACCTGCGGCGCGCCAAACCACGCCTCCGGCAGCGCGCCGCGCGCCGCGTCCGCGCTCGGCTGCATCAGCGGCGTGTGAAACGGCCCGTGCCCCGGCAGCCGCAGCGGCGGGCGCGGCAGCGGCGGCAAGGCGGCATTCAGCGCATCAAGCGCCGCTTCCGGCCCCGCCACCACCAGCATCCCGCCCAGCCGGATCGAAGGCAGCACGCCGACCTTGGCGCAGGCCGCTTCGACCGCACGCACGGTCGCCGGATCAACCCGCCAGTCCTCGCCTGCGATCACGATCACCGCCTGCCCGCCGGGCGCATGCTTCTGCGAATTGATCCCCATCGCATCGGCAATCGCAAACCCGTGCTCGCCAGAAACCGCGCCTGCGCAGGCAAGCGCCGTATACCAGCCCATCGAATTGCCGGTCACGGCGACAACTTCAAACCGCTCCCGGTCCAGCGTCAGGAAATCCAGAAAGGCGCAGGCATGGATCAGCGGCGCCGCCACATCCCCGCGCGGATGCAGCTTGGGATCGAACTTCTTTGCGCCGTCGAGATCGCTCAGCGTCGGCTTCCCCGCAGCAGAGCGCACAGCATCAAAGTCCGCCAGCCACGGCGAACCCGCATGGTGCCGCGCGAGATAGCCCAGCTCCGGCGCATTATACGTCCCCCGCCCCGGGCACACGACAACAACGGTTTCCTTAGCCACGCACCATCTCCAGCGCCTTGGCGATAATCCCGTCCCGGCTCGGCAGGGTATGCGTTGCAGCACGTGCAAGCGGGATGAAACTGTCCGTCGCGGCCAGCACGCCCAAGGCCTTGTCCGGTGCCTTCAGCGCCAGCAGCGCCAGCAAGGCCTCGCTCTGCGAACCTGTCTCGCGGCATTCATCCACCACCAGCACACGGCTGCACGGCGCCACCGCCTCCAGCAAGGCATCCTCCGCAAGCGGCGCAATCCAGCGCAGATCGATCACCCGCACATTGACGCCCTGCTCCGCCAGCAGCTTCTGCGCCTGCAGCGAAAGGTAGACGCCATTGCCATAGGTCACGACCGCCAGATCAGCGCCGTCCCCATGCACCCCGATCTCGCCGACGCGGATCTCGGCTTGCCCCGGCGCCTCATAGACCGAAGTCCACAGCCCATCCCCCTCGGCATGCAGATCGCGCGTCATGTAGAGCGCAATCGGCTCCACAAAGATCACCACCCGCTGCTCCTCGTGCGCCAGCCGCACGCATTCGCGCAGCATCAGCACCGCCTCGCGCCCGCACGAAGGCACCGCGATCACCAGCCCCGGAATATCGCGGAACACCGCCAGACTGTTGTCGTTGTGGAAGTGCCCGCCAAAGCCCTTCTGATAGGGCAGGCCCGCAATCCGCACGACCATCGGATTGGTATATTGCCCATTGGAAAAGAACGACAAAGTCGCCGCCTCGCCGCGGATCTGGTCCTCGGCATTGTGCACATAGGCGAGGAACTGGATTTCAGGCAGCGGCAGCAAGCCATTGTGCGCAGCGCCGATGGCGAGCCCCAGAATCGCCTGCTCATCGAGCAAGGTATTGATCACCCGCGCCGAGCCAAACCGCGCATGGAGCCGCGCCGTCGCGTTATAGACGCCGCCCTTTGGCCCCACATCCTCGCCGCAGACAATCGCGTTGGGATATTGCAGCAGCAGGTCCGCCATGCCCCACGAAATCAGCCTCGCCATATGCTGCGGCTTTTCCATCGCCGCTGCCTCGTCCGCAAAGATCGCCGTGCGCGCCTCGGCGCTGGCCAAGGGCCGCGCCACACCTTCGCGCTTCGGCGGCACAATGCTTGCCATCACCGCCTCGGCATCGGGCAGCTTCGGCCGCTTGATCGCCAGTTCCACCTGCCGCAGCAATTGCGCCTCGATGGCGTCGTACTCGCGCCGCACATCGGCGGCCGACATCACGCCTTCCTCGATCAGCAATGCTGCACTTGCCAGCAGCGGATCGCGCGCATTGTCCGCAGCAATCTCGTCCTTGCTGAGATAGACCCCTTGCACGTCATTCCCGGCATGGCCATAAAGCCGCACCGTCTTCATGTGCAGGAACACGGGCTTGCGGTAGCGCCGCGCAAAATCGACCGCCTCGCTCGCCGCACGCCACGCATCGGCCAGATCGCAGCCGTCGCACTGGATATAGTGCAGCCCCGCCCGGCCCGACCAGTTCGCCTCGATCCACCCCTTGGGCGTCTTGGTCGAAATTCCGATCCCGTTGTCCTCGCACAGGAACACGATGGGCATCGGCGTGCCCTGAAACGCCGCCCAGGCCGCCGTGTTCAGCGCGCCGACTGCGGTCGAATGGTTGGCCGATGCATCGCCGAACGAGCACAGCACCACGCCGTCCTTCGCCAGCACCGTCTCCTCGAAGCCCATCCGCCGCGCGATCCCGATGGAAAACGCCGCCCCCACCGCCTTGGGCAAGTGGCTCGCAATCGTCGAAGTCTGCGGCGGGATCATCAGCCGCTTCGATCCCAGCACCTTGTGCCGCCCGCCCGAAATCGGGTCCTCGGCGCTTGCGGTGAAGGAAAGCAGCATGTCCCACATCGGGTTTTCACCCGGCACGCGATTGGCGCGGTGGATCTGGAACGCGGCATCGCGGTAATGGAGGAACGCGATATCATCCACCCGCAGCGCCTCGGCCAGCGCAGCATTCCCCTCGTGCCCCGAAGAGCCGATGGTATAGAACCCCTCGCCCCGCGCCTGCAGCTTGCGGCTGAGCCGGTCGAGCTGCCGGCTCACCATCTGGCTATGCAGGATCGCCGCCGCGCGCTTCGGATCAAGCCCGACCGCACTGAGCCCCAGATTGCTCCTGCGCTGCAACGTCCCCGCATCCAGCGCGGCGACAAACTGCTCATGAACCTGCTGTGCGGCGTCCATCAGCGCGAACCGGTTTCGTCTGTGATCATCCCGGCAGCCCTAGCCGATGCGCCGCGGCGCGTCAGCCCCGTTGTGGTTGGGCCAGTCCCTCAGCGCCGTCTCAAGCGCGAACGATGCAGGGCAAATCCGAACAGGAAGATCACCGGGATAAAGGGAAGCAGGTACAGCGCCGTTTTCGATGCGGGCGATTCCGTGGCACCATGCCAGAACGCCACCGCAGCGAGGATGGCTGCCATCGCCATGAGCGGGAATGCCATACGCATGAGGTTCACTCTCCAATCGATTGGCTGATTCCATATGCTTCAGCGCCGGGCCGATGGCAATCAATCGGCGGATTTTGGGATGCAGACATCCGCGACCTCGGGATCATCGTTAACACCGCCTTTACGCCCGATCCGTAGAACCCCTGAGCATGATCGGTGCTTTCACCCGCCTGCGCGCGCGGCTCATGCCGCCCATTCCCGAAGCGATCCGGGATGATTTCACCATGCTGCGCGCCCGGCGCGTCGAATCGCAGACGCCGCTGATGTATCTCATGCTGCTCGCCACCACGCCCACTGCGGCTTGGGTCGGCGGCGCGGATGTGCATTGGGGTGTGCGCTTCGGCATGCCGGCGCTGCTCGCCCTGCTCTGCGTGCTCGGCCTCCTCGAGAATGCGCAGAGCCGCCGCCGCCGCATGAGCCTGCGCCGTGCGCGGATCCTCGTGGCGAAGACCAACCATGTCTCCGGCTGGGTCGGCATGATGTGCAGCGCGTGGTGCGTGGTGAACTGGCTTGCCTCCCCGCCCGAGAACCACGCCAACTTCGCGATGATCCTCACCATGGGCTCGCTCGCCACGGCCTATTGCCTCTCCTCGATCCGCGCCGCCGCGATCCTCAATCTCGCGGTCGGGGTGGTGCCGATCACGGCGCTGATGCTTTCGTCCGGCCGGGTGGGGGAAATGGCGGCTGCCACCAGCCTCGTTCTCGCCACCGCGATCCTCATCCGCTTCATCCTGCAGGGCCACGCGATGCTGGTCGATCTGCTCCAGCTCCAGGCGCAGACCCGCGATCTCGCGCACACCGATCCGCTCACCGGCCTCGCCAACCGCCGCGCTCTCGATGAACAGATCGCGCAATTCCTGCGCCCGTCCGGCCATCCGCGCCCCTTCCGCCTTGCGCTGCTCGATCTCGATGGCTTCAAGTCGGTGAACGACCGCTACGGCCATGCCTTCGGCGACCGGCTGCTCTGCTCGGTCGCCGTGCGCCTCACCGAAACCATCGGCAGTCGCGGCCTCGTCGTGCGGCAGGGCGGCGACGAATTCGCCGTGCTCATCCCCCCGCATTCCCCGCTGATCACCGCGCCGCTGGCCGACCAGCTCCTCATCGCGCTCGTTCGCCCGCACAGCATCGATGGCCTGCCCATCACCGTGGGCGCCAGCGTCGGCGCCGCGCTCTGGCCGGATGACGGTGCAGACGCAGACGCGCTGTTCGAATTCGCCGACAAGGCGCTCTATCAGGCCAAGGCGGACCTGCAAGAAACCGCGCCCGCGCCTGCCGCCCCTCTGCTGCGGACGGCTTGAACGCTCACTGCGCCGCAGTGCCCTCCACCGCCGCGCGCCCCAGCGCCGGATCGTCGGTAAAAAACCCGTCCACCCCCGCCGCCACGAAGCTGCGCACATCGGCGATCATGCCCTGCGGCGAGCGCGCGGTGTCTGCACCCTGCCGCAAGTTTGCCGGCAGGAACTGGTTCTCCGGCCGGAATGTGAACACGCCCACTTTGAGCCCCGCCCGGTGTGCGTCTGCAATAAACGCGCTCGGCGCAGCGGCATTGCCCGCAGCATCAAGCGGGATCACTCGCCGCAGCGGCGGGCCGATCCACTGCGCATAGGTTGCGATCTCGGCGAGGCCTTGCGGTGTCACCATATCCTCAAACGTCAGCGCGCCGCCCGCCGCGACCACGTCCGCCGGCTGCTTCACATCGGGCGACTGGATCAGCTGAAGCAGCGCCACATTGCGCTGCCCGGCCAGTTCCTTGTGCAGCCGCTTCAATGTCGCGATCTCGAAGCACTGCACAATCACCGGCGCGCGCCGCAGATAGGCCGAAGCCCTGATCGCGGCGACCAGCTTGCCCGGCGTGTCAAACCCCAGCCCCGCAAAGTACGTCGGATGCTTCAGTTCCGGGATCAGCCCGACCGGCCTTTTGCTCCGCTCTGCCAGCGCAACGATCTCGTCCAGTGTCGCCACTTCGAACCGGCCATTGAAAGCCATGCTCTCCGCCCGCAGCGCCCCCAGCCGCTCCTTCGCGCGCAGCGTCTTCAATTCCGCCAGCGTGAAGTCCTCTGTAAACCAGCCTTCCTGCCGCCGCCCGTCGATCACCTTCACCGCCTGCCGCCCAGCAAACTCCGGATGCGCAGCCACGTCAGTCGTCTCGGTGATATTGCTCTCATGCCGCGCGACGAGCACGCCGTCCTTCGTCGGCACGAGGTCCGGCTCGATGAAATCCGCCCCGTCCGCAATCGCCTTCTCATAAGCCGCGAGCGTCTCTTCCGGCAGCCACGCGGAAGCCCCGCGGTGCGCGAAGATCAGCGGCTTGGCGGCAAGCGGCGCAGCGGTCATCACCATTCCCAGAAGCAGCAGAGCGAGGCGGATCATCATGGCGAAACTCTCAGGTAAATGGACCCGCTAGGCCGCAGCGATTACAGGAGAGAGACCACCCGCACCGGCGGCAGCGGCCCCGCGCCCGGCTGATCGCGCCAGTCCCGCGCATTGAGCACGCCGCCATCGGCGCGCAGTTCCGCCACGCGCGCCAGATCGACTTCAGCGAACACCCACTGGCTCTCGCCCTCGGCACCGATGGCGATCACCCCGTCCTCGGGCATCCCGCGATCCGGCGGCCCATAGACCCCCGCCGCGCCCCGGTTCACATCCACCGCCGGAGACCAGTCCGCCACGCCCACCGTCGGCGATTGCACCGCATAGCACTGCCCCTCCAGCGCTCGCGCCTGCGCCCCCAGTCGCACCCGCCAATAGCCATGCAGGCTGTCGGTGCAGCTCGGCACCAGCAGCACCTCGGCCCCCGCATCCACTGCCGCGCGCGCCAGCAGCGGAAACTCGCTGTCATAGCAGATCAGCACCGCCAGCTTGCCCAGCATGGTCTCGAACAGCGCAAGGCCGTCCACCCCCGCCGAAACAAACCACTGCTCACGCTCGAAGCGCGTCATCACCAGCTTGTCCTGCGTGCCCACCTTGCCGTTCGGCGCAAACAGCCGCGCCGCATTGCGATAGCGCCCGTCCGCATCCAGCCGGGGCAGGCTCGCCGCCAGAATGTGGATGCCAAACCGCGCCGCGAGCTCAGCATGCAGCGCATCCACCCGCCCGATCAGCCCCGCCACGCTCGCGAGCGATCCCGCCAGATCACCCATCGTTTCGGGCTCAAGGCTGGCCAGCTCCATCGCCCCGTATTCGGGAAACACCGCCAGCGCCGCGCCGCCGTCCGCCGCCTCCGCTACCCAGCGCGTCAGCTTGGCCTCATAGGCGGCCCAATCGGCCAGCTGCTCGATCGGATACTGCGCGGCGGCGATAGTGTAGCGGGTCATAGGTCGCTCCATGCCCACCCCCGACCCCTCCCGCAAGCGGGAGGGGAGAGGATGGCGCAGCACTGTAAGCCCCTCCCGCTTGCGGGAGGGGTTTGGGGTGGGCAGGCGGCCTTCACCAACGCCTCAGCCAATACTGCATGGCCTTCAGGCTCTCGCCCTCCTCGCCATGTTCCTTCCAGGCCAGTTCCGTCACCAGCCCCGGCACCACGGCATAGCCGCGCTTCGTCCAGAACGCATCGTGCGGCACATAGCCCGCCGGCTTCAAGGGATGGTCCTCAGCCCGGATCACCGCCGCAAAACACGCCGCCGTTGCGCCGCAAGCCCTCGCCTGCGCCTCGCGGTGATCGAAAAACGCATGGCCGATGCCGTGCCCGCGATACTCCGGCAGCAGCACGCTTTCGCCGAAGTAGAACAGCCGGCCCACATCCAGCCCCCGCGCCGCAAACGGTTCGCGGAACTCCGCCTTCTGGTGGATCATCGGCGCCGCCGTCGCCGCGCCGACAATCCGCGCGCCATCGAACGCCGCGACCAGCACCGCATCCGCCGCCGCCGCATATTCAGCCAGATACTCGGCCTCGTAAGCCGCATCGCCGTCATAAAGGTAAGGGTACGCCGCAAAGACCGTGATCCGCAGCTTGGCCAGATCCCCCAGCGCCGCCCCGATTTCCGCGCCGGTCAGCGGGCGGACGACAATGCTCACCCGACCACCTGCGCGGTCCAGTCCGCCAGATTGTAATACATCGTCAGCCGCGTGATCTTGCCGCCATCCACCGCAATGAACGCGCCCGCCGGCAGCACATAAGTCTGCCCATTCGCCTCCGGCAGCCCCTCATCGGTCGCAAGGTACGCGCCATGCACCACAAACTCCGCCGCCGCGCGCGACCCGTCATCGGTCGCCATCAGCACGATGTCCTTGAGCTCTTCCTTGTAGCAGCGCTCCATATGGCCAAGGAACGCGGCAAACTTGTCCTTGCCGATCACGCGCTCGCCCTGGTTCACATCGTGCGCGACCGTCTCGCTCAGACAATCGAGCATCCCCTGCCAGTCGCCCGCATTGAACGCGGCATAATAGCGGGTCAGCAGGGCAATCGTATCGGCACGGCTCATGGTGGTCTCCTTCAGCGCCGCGTATCTAGCGAGGCCAAAGGCGATGCGCCACATTCCAAAAACGCAAAACGCCCAAAGCCCTCTCCCCTTCAGGGGAGAGGGTTGGGAGAGGGGATTGGACGGACAGCCTTACCCGAACAGCTTCGCCGCCGTCGTCGCCACCCGCTTGCCCAGATAGCGCGCGCCTTCCAGCTCGGTCTCGCTCGGCTGGCGGCTGCCGTCGCCGCCCGCAATCGTGGTGGCACCATAAGGCGCCCCGCCGACCACTTCGTCATTCCGCAGCTGGCCCTGGAAGCCATAGTCGAGGCCCACGATGGTCATGTCGAAATGCAGCAGATTGGTGATCACCGAAAACAGCGTCGTCTCCTGCCCGCCGTGCTGCGAAGCAGTCGAAACGAATGCCGCGCCGACCTTGCCATTGAGCGCGCCGCGCGCCCAGAGGCCGCCGGCCTGATCCAGAAACGCCGCCATCTGGCTCGAGATCCGGCCAAACCGCGTGCCGGTGCCGACCACGATCGCGTCATAATTCTCCAGTTCCGCCACCGTCGCAACGGGCGCTGCCTGATCCAGCTTGAAGTGATGGGCCTTGGCGACGTCCTCGGGAACCGTTTCCGGCACGCGCTTCACGTCAACCTCGGCGCCCGCCGCGCGCGCACCTTCGGCGATCGCGTTCGCCATCGTTTCCACATGGCCATAAGCCGAATGATAGAGCACCAGAACCTTTGCCATCGGATGTATCCTTTTGCTGTGCGGGGGCACCGAATCGCGCTCGCCGCTTCGTGTGAAGCCTTTCTACCGCGCGCCGATGGTCCGGTTCAGCCGGATAAATTCAGGTTTATTGTTCCATCTTATCGAACGTTCAGCGCCGCACGCACCCATTTGCGTGGACGCGCGTTTTGCCCTAAGGGCGCTGCGACGCCCCGGCCCTGCGCCGATATCGCTTCGCCGTGATATCCCGCACGCGCCGGGGCTTTTGATTTACCGTTTCGGCCCTATCTTTGCCGCAAGCGCCAGTGAAAGAATCGCCCATGTCCCGTCGCCGCCAGATCTATGAAGGCAAGGCCAAGATCCTCTACGAAGGTCCGGAGCCCGGCACGATCATCCAGTACTTCAAGGACGACGCCACCGCCTTCAACGCGCAGAAGCGCGGCACGATCAACGGCAAGGGCGTGATCAACAACCGCATCAGCGAGTACGTGTTCACCCGCCTCGCCCACATCGGCATCCCCACGCACTTCATCCGCCGCCTCAACATGCGCGAACAGCTGGTGCGGCAGGTCGAGATCATCCCGATCGAAGTCGTCGTGCGCAATGTCGCCGCCGGCTCGATCAGCAAGCGCCTCGGCATCCCCGAGGGCGAGCCGCTGCCCCACACCCTGATCGAATACTACTACAAGGACGATGCACTGGGCGATCCGATGGTCGCCGAAGAGCACATCGCCTGCTTCGGCTGGGCCAGCAACGAGGAAATGCAGGACATCTCCTCGATGGCGATCCGCGTGAACGACTTCATGGTCGGTATGTTCGCCGCGATCAACATCCGCCTCGTCGATTTCAAGCTCGAGTTCGGCCGCATCTGGGATGGCGACTACAGCCGCGTGATCCTGGCGGACGA
>NZ_JAIEPN010000099.1 GCF_019748365.1 Novosphingobium sp. | reverse complement strand
ACCGCATCGAAGATCTGCGCGCCGCAATAGGACTGGTAGGTCGAGATGCCCATCTTGGACATGACCTTGAGCACACCCTTGCCGATGGCCTTGATGTAGTTCTTCTCGACCTCGTAGGCGGTGAGCGGCAGTTCGCGGGCGACGCGGATCGATTCCAGCGTCTCGAATGCAAGGTAGGGGTTGATCGCTTCGGCGCCATAGCCCGCTAGGACGCAGAAGTGGTGCACTTCGCGCGCTTCGCCGGTTTCCACGACAAGGCCGGTCTGCATGCGCAGGCCCTGGCGGACGAGGTGATGGTGGACGGCAGCGGTGGCGAGCAGCGCGGGCATCGCGATGCGGTCCGCATCCTGCGCGCGGTCTGACAGGATCAGGATGTTCTTGTCCGCCAGCACCGCTTCGGTCGCCGCCCAGCACATTTCCTTGATCGCCATCTCGAGGCCCGCGGCGCCCGTGCTGGCATCCCAGGTCGTGTCGATGGTTTCGGTGCGGAAAGCGCCGTCGAGCGCGGCTTCGACCGAGCGGATCTTCGCGATATCGGCGTTGGTGAGGATCGGCTGATCGACTTCGAGACGCTTGTGCGTGCCGGCATCGTGGCCGAGCAGGTTCGGGCGCGGGCCAATCATCGAGACGAGGCTCATGACCAGCTCTTCGCGGATCGGATCGATCGGCGGGTTCGTCACCTGCGCGAAGTTCTGCTTGAAGTAGTCGTAGAGCAGGCGCGAACGGTTCGAGAGGACCGCGATGGGGGTGTCGGTGCCCATCGAGCCGATCGGATCGTCGCCGGTGGTTGCCATCGGTTCGAGGAACTTGGCGATGTCTTCTTGGGTGTAGCCGAAGGCCTGCTGGCGATCGAGCAGCGACGAGGTCGGCGCAGGCAGCGCGGCTTCCTCGGGTTCGACGACGGCGAGTTCCTTGAGCTTGTACTGCGCGGCGGCGAGCCACTCCTCGTAGGGCTCCTCGCTGGCAAGCTGCGCCTTGATTTCCTCGTCCTCGATGATGCGGCCCTGTTCGAGGTCGATCAGCAGCATGCGGCCCGGCTGGAGGCGCCACTTGCGGACAATGTCTTCCTCGCGGAACGGCAGCACGCCGCTTTCCGACGCCATGCAGACGAGATCGTCACGCGTGATCGAGAAGCGCGCGGGGCGCAGGCCGTTGCGATCGAGCGTCGCGCCGATCTGGCGGCCGTCGGTGAAGGCGACGGCGGCGGGGCCGTCCCACGGCTCCATCAGCGCGGCGTGGTATTCATAGAAGGCGCGGCGCTTGGCATCCATCAGCGGATTGCCGGCCCAGGCTTCGGGGATCAGCATCATCACCGCGTGGGCGAGGCTGTAGCCACCCGCGAGCAGCAGCTCGAGCGCGTTGTCGAGGCTGGCGGTATCCGACTGGCCGTGCGGGATCAGCGGCCACATCTTGTCGAGATCGGGGCCGAGCAGCTCCGATTCCATGGTGCGGCGGCGCGCGTTCATCCAGTTGACGTTGCCGCGCACGGTGTTGATCTCGCCGTTGTGGGCGATGAACCGGTAGGGGTGCGCCAGCTTCCAGCTGGGGAAGGTGTTGGTCGAGAAGCGCTGGTGAACGAGGCCAAGCGCCGAAACGCAAAGCGGATCGCGCAGATCGTCGTAGAACGAGCCGACCTGATCGGCGAGCAGCAGGCCCTTGTAGACCACGGTGCGCGACGAGAAGCTCGGCATGTAGAGCTGCGTCACGCCGGGAAGCCCATGCTTTTCGGCCAAGGCGGCAAGCGGGTTCTGCGTCTGCTTGCGGATCGCCAGCAGCTTGCGCTCGAACGCGTCCTGATCGGGGCAGTTCTCGCCGCGGCGGATAATGCACTGGCGGATCACCGGCATCTGTTCGATGACGGTCTTGCCGAGGCCATCGAGCGTGGTCGGCACATCGCGCCAGCCGATGAGGTGCTGGCCTTCCTTGGCGATGAACTTCTCGAACACTTCGATCACGAAGTCGCGCGCAGGCTCATCCTGCGGCAGGAAGCACATGGCGACGGCATAGTCGCCGGGCGCCGGAAGGTCCTTGCCCTCGGCTTCGGCCCAGCGGCGCAGCAGCGCATCGGGAATCTGGATCAGAATGCCTGCGCCGTCGCCCAGCAGCGGATCGGCACCGACCGCGCCGCGATGATCGAGATTGCGCAGGATCTCAAGCGCTTGATCGATGATTCCGTGGCTTTTGATGCCTTTGATATGCGCGACGAAGCCGACGCCGCAGGCGTCATGTTCGTTGCGCGGATCGTAAAGGCCCTGAACCTGCGGAAAACCCATCACTGCTATAGCCCTGCACTCGGTCAAAAGACGTCGGTTGAAACGCCCAGCGCGAATCACGCTGTCCGTAAGGACAACGAAAGTTGCGCGGAATCCCCCCATGACTGCAGGAATGTTATTTTGCAACCGCGCTGCGCGAATTGCCCGAAGGGTCCGCCGACGATGCGGGCGGAAATACGGATGCATGGCAGGGCCCGGTTCGCACCGGGCACCGCAATCAGCCTTTCCGTAGCGTCAACCGCGCGCGGTCATTCGCTTCAACGTAGCCAGAGCCGAGCGCAGGGCCTCGTCGGACTCGGGCAAGGATGCCGTCGCGGGGTTCATCTGCATGAGGGTCGGCGCGGCAGGCTCGACAGGCCGGAGCGGCACGATGGCGTCGACCGCAGAGCTGACCGGCGCGGGACGCGTGAACGGCCGCGGTGCCTCGACAGGTTCATGCACGCTTTCGCTCTGATCCCCGGCCGCAAGCGCGCCAAGGCGGCGCAGGAGGGCCTCACGCGCCGAACCGGCATCAGGCACATCAGGCACCGGCGCGGCATCGGTCGAGACGCTGGCGATGTGCGGACGCGAGAAGGGACCGGGCATCGAGTCCCCGGCTGGTGCCGGTTCATCGACAGCTGGCGCCGGGGCGTTGCAAGCCGAAGCGGCAGTGGGCTCGGCAGCGTCGTCAGCCTTGATCACCGCCTCGTTGGCCGCCTTCTGCGCCGCGATGGCAAGGGCGAGGCGTTCGATCAGCTGGACAAGGCCAAGGCTTTCGAGCGGTGCGCCGGCAACGGGCGACCATGTGCCGTCCGAAACATCGGGCAGCGTGGCGGCAAAACCGGCAGGGAGCTGCGGGGTCGCGGCAATGAGCGCGGGCGCGGCGGGGATCACCGGTGCTTCAGGGGCAGGGGCAGGTGCAGGTTCAGCAGCAGGCGTCGGCTCGGCAAAGGGTGCGGGCTGAACGATCGGATCGACGAGATCGAGCGCAGAGAGATCGAGCGGGCGCACCGCCGTAGTGCCGCCGGGGAAGAACTCGGGAATCCACGGCTCTGCCTCGGCCACCGGTTCGCTCGCCGGAAGGCTGCGCTTGCGGCGCAGCAGCGGATCGGCCGGTTCAGGCTCGGCGGTTTCTTCAGCAATCGGACCTGCCAAGGCTTCGGTCAGCACCAGCGGACGCCGCGGCGGCGCATCGGGATGGGCGTCGCGGGCGCGGACCTTGTAGACGTCGTCCGCTTCGCCTTGCGCCACCGGGGCGACAGCTTCGACGGTGCGGGCTTCGTCGGGCACGGCGGGACGCAGGCGGAGTGCCACGGCAAGGCCAAGCACGGCACCGAACATGGCGAGCGCGAAGGCGACCAGCAGATGCGCGGTGAAGCCGAGCGGCGGCGCGGCGGCGGGGACGAGGGCGGGCAGCCCGGTCTTGAGCACGACCGCTCCCAGCATGCTGCCGGGAATGGCGAGACTGCCAAGCCCGAAGAGCGCCGCAAACCACAGGGCAGCAAAGGCCGGGAACAGGCGATGAGCGGTAACCGGCGTGCTGGCGCGCCGGCGGGCGCGAGTGCGGCGGGCGGTGCTGGGCGCTTCCTCCGCAGCTTGGGAATCGGGCTTCACCCAGTTCGTCGTGGCCTGAACTTTCTGGCGAAAGGTACTCATGGCGCGTGTCAGACCCCGGTATAGAGAGGACCCCCGGAAAACCGCGCTGCGGATCAGGCCGCAGCGCCGGGGAGAGCTTGCTTTCGGGTTAACAGGGTTTGGTAAACGGAATCATAACGGGCCGCGTTGACAGACCAGTCATGCGCCCGTTCGACGAAAGCGCGCGCGACGGTGCGGCGGGCATCCCACATCGCGCGATCTCCGAGCAATCCGGCCATGGCGGCGGCAAGGCCCTCGGGATCATCGGGCGGGAACAAGGTGCCGGTCATCCCGTCCTCGATCAGTTCGCGGTGCCCGCCGACGGCGCTTGCGGCCACGAGCTTGCCTTGGGCCATCGCCTCCAGCGGCTTCAGCGGCGTGACAAGATCGGTGAGTCGCATCGCCTTGCGCGGATAGCAGACGACATCGACGAGCGCGTAGTAGCGGTCGACCTCGTGGTGCGGGACGCGGCCGATGAAGTGGATCGCCTGCGCGGCGGGGGACGCGGCGGCCTGCGCGCGCAAGGCCGCCTCGGCCGGGCCGCCGCCGACGAGCAGGAGGCGGGCATCCGGCACGCGCGCGAGGATCATCGGCATCGCGGCGATCAGATCGTCGAGGCCCTCGTAAGGGTAGAAGCTGCCGAGGAAACCGATCACCGGCCCCTCTCCCAGCCCGAGGCTGCGGGCAAAGGCGGCGTCGCGCTCCAGCGGCTGGCCGAACAGCGCGAGGTCCACGCCATTGGGCATGATCGTGATCTTCGCAGCCGGAACGCCGCGCGACACCAGATCGCTGCGCAGCCCTTCGCAGATCGTGACGACCGCGTCCGCGCCGCGCACCACCCGGTCTTCGAGCGCGCGGGTCAGGCGGTAGCGCAGCGAGCCTTCGCTGCCGGTGCCGTTGCCGACCGCGGCGTCTTCCCAGAAGGCGCGGATCTCGTAGACGACCGGAAGGCCGAGCCGGCGGCCGGCACGCACGGCAGCGAGCCCGCCGAGCGCAGGCGAGTGGGCATGCAGGATATCGGGCCGCCATTCGCGCGCGACGGCTTCGATCCGCCGGGCGAGCGCGCCGATCTCCTGCCATTCGCTGAGGCCCGGAAGACGGGAATACGGGCCGGATGGCGTGCCGGGGGTGCGATAGAACCGCAGCGCGTCGTACACCTCGGGCTCCTCCCCCGTGGGCGCAGCGGTGTGGCGCTGGCCGGTGAGGGCGCGCACCTCGTGCCCCAGCCCTTCCTGCGCCTTCAGGATCGCGCGGGTGCGGAAGGTGTAGCCGCTCTGCAGCGGCAGTGAGTGATCGAGAATATGGAGGACCCGGCTCATGCCGATCGCCATGCCACGGCAGGACTTAACGCCGCGTCAACCGAGTTTGCCTAAACAGCAGGGCAAGTCGGTTCGATCAGGGGCCGCAATCCGAGTCTGGCATGCCCGCATGATCGATATCTTCACCGTGGTGCTGCCGCATGTGCTGATGGCGATTGCCATCTGGCGCCTGCTGCACCGCGACGATCTCGATCACGATCAGGGCTACGTGAAGCCCGGCTTCCGGGACAGCGCACCGCGGGGCAAGCCCGCAGCGCCGCCGCGCGGCGAGGGTACGCCCGGTGCTTAACCTCTTCCTCACCGCCTTCGTGACGGCCTTCTTCGCCGCCGGCGTCCGGCGGCCGTTCCTGTTCGTGCTTGCCTATGCCTATATCGACATCCTCGCGCCGCAGAAGGTGAGCTGGGGCTTCCTGCAATCGATCCCGATCAGCCTCATCGCCTTCATCGGCGCGGTGACAGCCTGGGCCGTGGCGGACGACAAGACCGGCATGCGCTTTTCCCCGCGCCAGTTCCTGCTCCTGCTGCTGCTGATCTATTGCGGCCTCACCACCCGCAGCGCCGATTTCCCCGAAGAAGCGCTCGATAAGTGGAGCTGGGTGTGGAAGGCGCTGGTCTTTGCGCTGTTCCTGCCGCTGACCGTGCGCACGCGGCTGCGGATCGAGGCGCTGGCGCTGACCATGGTGCTGTCGCTCGCCTGCATCGTGATCGGCGGCGGGATCAAGACGATCGCCTCGGGCGGCGGCGGCTATGGCACGCTGCGCCTGCTGGTGAACGACAACACCGGCATCTACGAGGGCAGCACGCTGTCGATGGTGGCGGTGGCGACGATCCCGCTGATCGTGTGGCTGGCGCGGTTTGGCACGATCTTCCCGCCGGGCAAGCTTGTCACGCTGTTCGCGCTCGCGCTCGGCTTTGCCTGCTGCCTGATCCCGATTGGCACGCAGACACGCACCGGGCTGATCTGTCTCGTCATCCTGATCGGGCTCTCGCTGCGAACGGTGAAGCGCCCGCTGCTCTATATCGGGGTCATTGCCGGGCTCGGCAGCGCGGCCGTGCCGTTCCTGCCCCAGAGCTATCTCGACCGGATGAACACGATCGAGAACCACAAGTCCGACCAGTCCGCATCGACGCGCATGGCAGTTTGGATGTGGACGATCGACTTTGCCAAGACCCACCCCTTTGGCGGCGGCTTCGATGCCTTCCGCCAGAACCGGGTCAGCTATGACACGATCAAGGCCGAGAAGGCGGGCGACAACAACACCGCGATCGAGACCGAGCGGATCGAGGAAAAGGCGCGCGCCTATCATTCGGGCTATTTCGAGATGCTGGGCGAACAGGGCTATCCCGGCCTTGCCATGTGGCTGCTGCTGCATGTCTCGGGCCTGTTGCAGCTTGAACTGATCCAGCGGCGGCTGCGGCGCAGGACCGATGTGATCGACCGCTCGGATCGCTCGCTGGCGCTGGCGCTGCAATCGGGCCACTGCGTCTACATGTTCGGCGCGCTGTTCGTCGGGATCGCGTTCCAGCCGTTCATCTTCATGCTGATCGGACTCCAGATCGCGCTCGCGATGCAGGTGTCGCGCCGCCTCGCCCCGCCCTCGCAGTGGCATCAGCGCAAGAAGCCGGTGGCGGCGGACAGCATCGGGCCCGAGAGCCCAAGGCCCCTGCCAGGGAGCTTTGCGCGATGACGGCGCAGCAGCCGCTGCGGCTCGAAGCGCTGACCGGCCTGCGCGGGCTCGCGGCGTGGCTGGTCGTGTTCTACCACATCCGCCTCTCGCTCACCGCGCTGCTGCCCGCCCCGGTGATCGCCATGCTCGCCAAGGGGTATCTCGCGGTCGACCTGTTCTTCATGCTGTCGGGCTTCGTGCTCTGGCTGACCTACGGGGCGCGGCTCGCCCGGTTCGAGCCGGCGGACATCGGCGCCTTCTGGTGGCGCCGCATCGCGCGGATCTGGCCGCTGCATGCGGTGGTGCTTTCCGGTTTCGTCCTGCTGGCCGTGCTGCTTGCGATCACCGGCCGCGATTCTGCGGGCTATCCCCTTGCCGAACTGCCGCTCCATGTGGTGCTGATCCAGAACTGGGGCTTCACCGGCGCGCTGGCGTGGAACCATCCGGCGTGGTCGATCAGCACGGAAATGGCCGCCTATCTGCTGTTTCCGCTGCTCGCCGTGCTGGGCCGCCGCGCATGGGGGCCGGCTGCGCTGGCGATCGGGCTCGGCCTGCTGCTGGCGGGGCTCTTCGCGCTGTTTGCCGCGCTGGGCCATGCCAGCCTTGGCGATGCGATCACCACGCTCGGCCTCCCGCGCTGCCTGATCGAGTTCACCGCCGGAACGCTCGCCGCGCGGCTCTGGCTGCACTGGCGCGCCTTGCCGTCAGCACGGCGGATCGGCCATCTCTGCGGCGCGGCGGCGGCGGCCACTTGCGGCGCCGGGCTGTGGTTCGCGCTGCCGGAAACGGCGTGGGTGCCGCTCGCGCTGCTGCTGCTCCTGCTGGCGATGGCGCTGGCGCAAGGGCGCATCGCGGCGTGGTTTGCCAGCGGGCCGGTCCACTGGCTCGGCGAGGTGAGCTATTCGACGTACTTGTGCCACTTCGGCCTGTTCATCGTATTCAAGCTGGCCCTTGTCGGCGCGGACCTGCAGCTTGGCCTGTGGAAGCTCGGCGTATTCATCGGCCTGCTCGTGGCCGTCTCGGGCCTCTCGCACGCGCTGATCGAACTCCCCGCCCAGCGCGCGCTCAACGCGCTGCAGCCGCGCCGGAAGACAAACGCCGCCTTGTCGCGCTGAACCGGCTCGCCGCAAGATACCGTTGAACGCTGCGCGACTTGCCGCCATGGAAAGGCGACAACAATTCTCGCAAGCGGAGACGATGCAATGAAGACGATGGCGCCGGGCGCAATCAAGGAGCTGGTCGGTGAGGTGGTGGGCACCTCGGCCTGGGTCGAAGTGACGCAGGAGCGGATCAACCAGTTCGCCGAGGCGACCGGGGACTTCCAGTTCATCCACATCGACGAGGAAAAGGCCAAGCTCACGCCATTCGGCGGGACGATCGCGCACGGTTTCCTCACGCTCTCGCTGATCCCGCTGCTGACGATGGAAAGCGATTGCCCGCGCCCCGAAGGCGTGAAGATGGGCGTCAACTACGGCGGCAACAAGACGCGCTTCCTTGCCCCCGTCCGTTCCGGCAAGCGCGTGCGCGGCGTGTTCAAGCTGCTCGAGCTGGACGAGAAGCGCCCCGGTCAGTGGCAGCAGACGATGGAAATCACGGTCGAGATCGAGGGCGAGCCGAAACCTGCCCTCATCTGCGAGTGGATCACCCAGTTCTTCGTGTAATCGCACGCACGAAATGCTGGGCGAGGTGGCGCAGGATCGCCTTGATCCTGCCCCTAGCCAGCCCCGGTGAGAGGATCAGCCCGCGCGCCAGCATGTCGAGCCGCGGATCGAGGCGGCTGGCGAGGCCATGTTCGACGAGCGCCCGCGCGCGCATGGCACGGCTCGGCACCATCGCGAGTTCGCGGCGCATGATCTGCGAACCCAGCCGGTGGATGCGCAGCGCGCGACGGTCCGTCAGGCTCGCCTCGTGGCGGCGGTAGAGATAGAGGTCTTCCTCGACCTTCACGAAGTAGAAGCGGCGCACGGCGCGCAGCCAGAAGTCGTAGTCCTCGATGCCGAACAGCGCCTCGTCATAGCCCGAGAGCGCCTTGGTGACTTCGGCGCGATAGAGGAAGGCAGCACCGATCCGGTTGCCGAGCAGGAGATCGGAAGCGGGCCCCATCTTCTGAAGGCCGGTCACCTCGCCCTGCGCGTCGATCACGCTGAAATCGGCATAGGCAATCGCCACGCCCGGATCGGCATCGAGCGCCGCCACCAGCCGTGCCAGCATGTGCGGGCGGGCGATGTTGTCGTCCGACGTCCAGGTGTGCAGCGCCCCGCGCGCGGCCGCAAAGCCGGTGTTGAGCGCGCCCGGCAAGCCCTTGTTGGGGCGATTGGTGATGATCCGGATGCGCCGGTCCGCCAGCGCGTGGCGCTGGAGGATCTGCGGCGTCTCGTCGGTCGAGCCATCATCAACGCAGATCAGTTCGAAATCGCGGAACGTCTGGCCGAGGATCGAGGCGATCGCGGCGTCGAGAAAGGCCGCACCGTTGTGGACCGGCAGCACCACGCTGACGCGGGGCGTGGAGGCCGCACCGTGCAGTTCGACATGGTCCTCGCTGCAGGCGCAGAAACCCGGCAGATCGTCGCTGCCGACGCTGTGAAGTAACATATCCATGGGGGCCATGTTGCCAGCCAAATGCAGCCTCCGGTTTGCCGAAGCGTTGCACAGTGTTTCAACAATGCGCGCAAGGCCCACGGCGCGGCATTTCTGGCGCCGGCGTGCCATTTCCGCACAGGACCGGGCGGCTTTCTTATCCGAAACCATCGTTTCCGCCCCGTCGCACAGCGGCGGGGCGGAATGATCAGGCCACCACGCTTAGCTTGCGTGCGGCGCTGTTGCTGCGAATCCAGCCTTCGACCACCGGCGCGATCGAGTTGCGCCAGCGCGAGCCGTTGAAGATGCCATAATGGCCGACTTCGGGCGCGAGGTGGTACTTCTTGAGCTTCTCCGGCAGGTTCGGCGTGACCTTGAGCGCCGCCTTGGTCTGGCCAATGCCGGAGATGTCGTCGCGCTCGCCCTCGATGCAAAGGATCGCGGTATCCTTGATCGCGCCGAGATCGACGAGGATGCCGCGGTGGACAAGCTCGCCCTTGGGCAGCAGGTGCTGCTGGAACACGACATCGACGGTCTGCAGGTAGAACTCGGCCGTCATGTCGCAGACGGCGCGGTATTCATCGTAGAACGTCTTGGTCGCATCCGCGCTTTCGCCGTCACCCTGCACGAGGTGCTTGAACAGGCCGTAGTGGGCGTTCATGTGGCTGCCGAGGTTCATCGACATGAAGCTCGCGAGCTGGACGAAGCCCGGATAAACCTGCCGCCCCGCACCCGGATAGTTGGCGGGCACGGTGGTGATCACGTTGTGCTTGAACCACACGAACGGCTTGGTGATCGCGTGGTCGTTGACTGCGGTCGGGCTTTCGCGCGTGTCGATCGGGCCGCCCATCATGGTGAGCGTGACCGGGCGGCACGGATGTTCGCGCACCGCCATCACGCCGGTCGCCGCCAGCGCGGGGACCGAAGGCTGGCAGACCGCCATCATGTGCGTGCCGGGGCCGATGTGCTCGAGGTAGCCGATCAGGTAGTCGATGTACTCATCGAGATCGAAGCGGCCCTCGGCCAGCGGCACATACTTCGCGTCCGCCCAGTCGGTGATGTAGACCACGCAGCGCTCCAGCATGCGCTCCACCGTGCCGCGCAGCAGCGTGGCATAGTGGCCGCTCATCGGCGCGACGATCAGGAGGCGCGGCGCATCGGCGGGCAGGCCCTCGTGCGTGAACTTGCGCAAGTTGCCGAAGGGCTGCTGGATCTCCACCGTCTCGTTCACGGCATGGGGATGGCCGTCGACGTTGATGATCTTGATCCCGAACGCCGGCTTGCCGCGCGGGGCAGCGGCGTGGGCGAACACCTCGAGCGCGGAGGCGAGCATCTGCGTCCCGCCGAAGGGCGCCCAGGGGTTGCGCGGATCGGTGAGCATATCGGCACCCATCGACGCCATCGCGCTGCCAGCGTTCAGCATCGAACGCTGAATCTCGTAAGCCTTGTAGAGCACTGCGAACACCTTTTGTTGTTGCGGAGCCGTAGACTGCTCCGATTGCGCCCAGTGTGCCGTGATTCTCGACTTGGTGCAACGCACCATTGCCCCAAGCAGGACAGGTTTGCCCCGCTGCCCCCTTCCAGCCCCTTGCCGCATGGGCTAGGGCGAACCCGATGGACGCCACACAAGAGAATGCCGGCCCGCACGTTGCGGCTGCCAAGGCCGCACCTGCCGAAACCGCTCCCGCCACCCGGCCCGCGCGCAGCCTCAGCCCGCTGCGCATGCTGCTGCGTCAGGGCATGTCGTATCCTGGCGAAGTGGCGATTGCGCTGACGGCGCTGCTGATCACGTCGGGCGCGACCATCGCGATTCCGGCCAGCTTCAGGTCGATCATCGACAAGGCCTTCGGCAAGGGCGCCAATGCCGAGACGATCAACAGCTCGTTCCGCTGGCTCCTTGTCGTGGTGTTGATCCTCGGCCTTGGCACCGCGGTGCGGTTCTACTTCGTATCGTGGCTGGGCGAGCGCGTGGTCGCCGACATCCGGCTCAAGGTACAGGGCAATCTCCTGCGCATGCCGCCCAGCTTCTTCGAGACGAACAGTCCGAAGGAAATCTCCTCGCGCATGACGTCCGACACCGCGATCATCGAGCAGGTGGTGGGCACAACCGTTTCGATCGCGCTGCGGAACTCGATCACGGCGCTGGGCGGGATCGCCTATCTTTTCACACTGGCCCCGGCGCTGACCGCCGGGCTGCTCGTAGGCATTCCGGTTGTCGTCGGCCCGATCGTGTTCTTCGGCTCGCGCCTGCGCAAGGCTTCGCGCTCCAGTCAGGACCGCGTGGCCGATATCGGCGTGCAGATCAGCGAAGTGCTGGGTGCGATGAAGGTCGTGCAGGCGTTCGGGCAGGAAAGCCGCGAGGCCGGGCGCTTCGGTGAGGCGGTGGAGCGCACCTTCGGTGCGGCCAAGCGGCGAATCATGATCCGCTCGATCATGACCGCGATCGTCATCGTGCTGGTGTTCGGCGGGATCGCGACGCTGATGTGGCAGGGCGCAACGGCGGTGGCCAACGGTTCGATCAGCGGCGGCACCATCGCCGCCTTCGTGCTCACGGGCGGGATCGTTGCGGGCGCAATAGGCGCCTTGACGGAGGTCTACGGCGATCTGCTGCGCGGTGCGGGCGCGGCTGGCCGGCTCAACGAACTGCTGCTCGAACAGCCCGAGATCACGGCCCCGGCACGGCCGCTGCATCTGCCGCAGCCGCCGCGCGGGCAGATCGCCTTCCAGAACGTCTCGTTCCGCTATCCCAGCCGCCCGGAAGTGGCCGCGCTCGAGGACTTCTCGCTCAGCGTGGAGCCGGGCGAGACCGTCGCCATCGTCGGCCCATCGGGTGCGGGCAAGTCCACGCTGTTCCTGCTCGCCGAGCGGTTCTACGATCCCCATGCCGGCATGGTGCGGATCGATGGCGTGCCGCTGCCGCAGGCAGACCCGGCCGAAGTGCGCGCGCGCATGGCGCTGGTGCCGCAGGAAGGCGTGCTGTTTGCCGCCTCCGCGCGCGACAACTTGCGCTATGGCAACTGGGGCGCGAGCGACGCGCAGATCTGGGAAGCGGCGGAAGCGGCCAATGCGGCCACGTTCCTCAAGGACTTGCCGCAGGGGCTCGACACCTTCCTCGGCGAGGACGGCGCGCGGCTTTCGGGCGGACAGCGCCAGCGTATCGCGATTGCCCGCGCGCTGCTGCGCGATGCGCCGATCCTGCTGCTCGATGAAGCGACCAGCGCGCTCGACGCCGAGAGCGAGCGGCTGGTGCAGGACGCGCTCGACCGGTTGATGAAGGCGCGCACCACGCTCGTGATCGCGCACCGCCTCGCCACCGTGCGCGCGGCGGACCGCATCGTGGTGATGGAGAAGGGCCGCATCGTCGAGCAGGGCACCCACGCCGCGCTTTCGGCGCAGGACGGGCTCTATGCCCGCCTCGCCCGGCTGCAGTTCGACAGCGCGGAGGTCTGACGGCCGACACATCAGCATTACCGGCGGGTGCTGGACAAGCGCCAAACCTTGGTTAGTGTCCCGTTACGGTACATTCGCAATCGATTGGACAATCCAGAGCCATGTTGAAGCCGATGAAGGGCGCGCTTTCCGCTGCCTCGCTTTTTGCGCTCACCATCCCCCTCGCTGCCCACGCCGAAACCGCCAAGGCCTCCGCCGAGATTGACGGGTATCGCATCCCGACTTTCGGGGGCTGGGGCGTCAATCCGGCCGACATCGATCCGGCGGTGAAACCAGGTGACGACTTCTTCGCCTATGTGAACGGCAAGTGGGACCGCAGCGAGACGATCCCGCCGCAGTACCCCTACAGCGGCGTGGCGCTGGCGCTGGTGCTGGGCGCCGAGCAGGCGGTGAAGCAGATTGTCGAGAACCTTGCCGCAACGCCGCAGGCACCGGGCAGCGACGGGCAGCGCATTGCTGACAGCTACCGCGCCTTCCTCGATCAGAATGCCATCAACGCCGCCGGGATGGCCCCGGCCCAGCCCTATATCGACCGGATCAAGGGGGTGAAGACGCGAGCCGAACTCGCGGCGCTGTTTGCCGCGCCGGGCTATCCTTCGCCGGTCGGTTTCTCCGTCCAGATCGACGCTGAGAAGCCGGGCGCCAATGCGGCCTACACCGATCTCGGCGGCCTCGGCCTGCCCGACCGCGACTATTACCTGGTCGACAACGAGCGCAACCGCGAGTTGCAGGGCAAGTACCGCGATCTGCTTGCCTTCATGCTGGGCAAGGCAGGCTATGCCGATCCGGCCGGCACGGCGGCCAAGGTCTATGACTTCGAGCGCAAGATCGCGGTGCTCGATTGGGACAAGGCGCTGCAGCGCAATCCGCTGCTGACGACCAACCGCGTTTCGCGCGCGGACCTCGTGGCGATGGGCGGCGCGTTTCCGGTGGCGACGCTGCTCGACGGTTCCGGGCTGGGCCAGGCGCAATCGCTGTTCGTGGGGGAGATCCCGCCGAGCGCGGACAAGGTTGCCAAACTGGGCCTTTCCAAGGACGACCTCGCCAAGCTGGGCGGCGGCGTCCCGGCGCTGATCAAGCTGCTGGGCGAGGAGGATATCGCGACCTTGCAGGCCTGGACCGCCGCGCACTTCCTGATGAACTACGCCTCGGTGCTGCCGAGCGACGTCGATGACGCGCGCTTCGCGTTCTATGGCAAGACGCTGCAGGGCCGCGAGCGCGACCGCCAGCGCTGGCAGCGCGCGCTTTCCAGCGTGCAGGGCCAGTTGGGCGAAGGCATCGGCAAGGCCTATGTCGAGCAGCACTTCCCGCCGTCGAGCAAGGCGGCAATGATCACGCTGGTGAGCAACCTGCGTGCCGCGCTGGCAGGGAAGCTCAAGACGCTGGCGTGGATGAGCCCGGCCACGCGCAAGGCCGCGCTCGCCAAGCTCGACGCCTTCACGGTGAAGATCGGCTATCCGGACAAGTTCAAGACCTACGACGGTATGACGATCAAGCCGGACCAGCCGCTGGCCAACGCGATCGAAGCGGCGCGCTGGCACTGGCAGGACGACCTGAGCGAGCTTCCCAAGCCAGTCGACAAAACCAAGTGGCTGATGACCCCGCAGACGGTGAATGCCTATTACCAGCCGACCGCGAACGAGATCGTGTTCCCGGCGGCATACCTCCAGCCGCCCTATTTCAACCCCAAGGCCGATGCGGCGGTAAACTATGGCGCGGTGGGCGCGACCATCGGCCATGAGATCGGCCACGGCTTCGACGACGAAGGCTCGCGCTATGACGGGACCGGCGCGCTCAAGGACTGGTGGACCAAGGCGGACCGCAAGACCTTCGATGCGCTCGGCGCCAAGCTGGCCGCGCAATACGACCAAGTCTGCCCCTATGACGGCGGCAAGACCTGCCACAACGGCAAGCTGACCCTGGGCGAGAACATCGGCGACCTTGCCGGGCTGTCGATGGCATATAGCGCATACAAGCTCTCGCTTGGCGGCAAGCCCGCACCGGTGCTTGATGGGCTGACCGGCGATCAGCGCTTCTTCCTGTCTTATGCCCAGGCCTGGCGGTGGAAACTGCGCGAGGCGTTTGCCAGGCAGCTGCTCAAGACCGATCCGCATTCGCTGGCCGAGGCGCGGGTCAATGCGGTCGTGCGCAATTTCGATCCCTGGTATGCGGCGTTCAAGGTCAAGCCGGGTGACAAGCTGTACCTTGCGCCGAAGGATCGCGTGCGGATCTGGTGAGGCGCTTTGAGGGCCCACCCCCGGCCCCTCCCGCAAGCGGGAGGGGAGCACGTAGCGCCTTCTTCTCCCCTCCCGCCTGCGGGAGGGGTCGGGGGTGGGTCTCCCGACATGACAAAAGTTTAAGCCACGCACGCGCTTGACAGAATGCTGCGCTGCGGCGAGGCCTGACGCCCATGGATACGACCATCACCGCCATTCTGCTCGGCATCGTCGAGGGGCTTACCGAGTTCATCCCGGTTTCCTCGACCGGGCACCTGATCCTCGCGTCGGAGCTGTTCGGCTATGATGCGAAGACCTGGGAAGTGTTCAACGTCGTTATCCAGCTGCCGGCGGTCATGGCGGTGGTGGTGCTCTACTGGCGCACATTCATGGACGTCGCGCTGGGCGCGCTGCGCGGATCGCGCGAATCGATCGCGTTCGTGCGCAACGTGCTGGCGGCGTTCATTCCGGCGGCGATCGTCGGCGTGCTGTTCAAATCGCGGATCGATCTGCTGCTGGAGAACCCGGTCGTCGTCTGTATCGCGCTGATCCTCGGCGGCTTTGCGATCATCGCGGTGGAGCTGCTGGTCTCGCACCAGACCTACCGGCCGGTGGGGCAGATGCCGCTCGCACAGGCGATCCGCATTGGCATGATGCAGTGCATCGCGGTGATCCCAGGCGTCTCGCGCTCGGGCGCGACGATCATGGGCGCGCTGGTGATGGGCGAGAACCGCAAGACCGCGGCGGAGTTCAGCTTCTTCCTCGCCGTCCCGACGATGCTGGGCGCGACGGTGAAGCAGCTGTGGGACCACCGCGACGAGCTGGCCGCAGGCGCAGGCCCTGTCGGCCTGAAGGAAATCGCGATCGGCTCGGTCGTCTCGTTCGTCGTCTCGCTGGTCGTGATCAAGTTTTTCATCGGCTATGTCAGCCGACGCGGCTTCACACCGTTTGCCGTGTACCGCATTGTGCTGGGCGCAGCGGGGCTGGCGTGGTTGCTGTGGGTGTGAGTTTTCGGGCGTAGTGTCACAAGCGTGGACTGCCCGAATTTTGGTGGTTAGCTGCCGTTCCCGTAGAACGCATCCCATGCCGCCGCTTCGAGGCGGCCATCCCCATTCGCAATAATCTCGCCGCCCTCACCACTGAGCACGAATGACTGTTGACGTCCCCCCAAAAATGCAGAGCCATCCAGTGCCAGCAGCAAGGTGTAAAGGGAGTCCGTAACAGCCGCTTCGATCGCGGCAAGCGCCTCGATTCTTTGATTAGATGTTAGGTTGGCGGCAATGAGGTGGGTGGCAACGGCCGATCCTGCTGCCGGATCAGTGAACGTCGAAAGCAGCACGTCACGCTCCTCCCGCACAGCCAAGGCAAACTCTTTCGATCCCACGGTAACCTGCTCCTTTGAAGGTCACCTTTAGCGAGCGAGGTAGCGTCAGCCAATGTCCGCAACTGGGCGAAAGCCGACCCGCACCGTGAGTTCTAAACTGGCAAAGCCCCGCTCCCTCGCCCGCCGCGCAGGTGATACTCCAGCGTTCCCCGGTGCAGCACGTCATCGACATCGATCACCGCGCTGCCGGCATAGGTGAAACCGGCACCAAGCCCGCGATAGAGCCGGTCGAAATCGCGCTCCACGGTCTGGCGGTAGAGATCGGCAAAGCTTTCGATCACAAAGTAGCTGGGTTGCAGATCGTCGATGGCGTAGTCCGTGCGCATCACCCGGTCGACATGGAGCATGATCCGGTTGGGTGACTGTGCCTCGAGCGCAAACAGCACCTCGGTCGGGCCGGAGAGGATGCCCGCGCCATAGGCCCGGAGCCCCTCGGCCTCCCGGATTAGCCCGAACTCCACCGTGTACCAGTAAAGCGCGCCGAGCGCCTTCAGGCGGTTGTAGCGCATCGCCTTCCACCCGGCGCGGCCATATTCCTGCATGTAATCGGCGAAGACCGGATCAGTGAGCATCGGCACGTGGCCGAACACGTCGTGGAAGACGTCCGGCTCCTCGATATAGTCGAAGCGCTCACGCGGGCGGATGAAGTTTCCGGCGGGGAAGCGGCGGTTGGCGAGGTGCCAGAAGAACACGTGATCGGGAATCAGCATCGGCACCGGCACCACGCTCCAGCCGGTCAGCGCGCCAAGCTCTGCCGAAAGCCGCGCAAAATCGGGCACGCCGCCGCGCCCGAGGTCGAGCCGCTCCAGCCCCCTCATGAAGGCACTGGCAGCGCGGCCGGGCAGCACGTCCATCTGGCGGGCGAAGAGATCATCCCACACGCGGTGCTCATCGGCCGAGTAGTCGGTCTGGCGCGGTTCGAGCCAATCTTCGCCGACATGGGGAGGGCGCTGCAGCGGCGCGGTAAAGACGCCGCCAGGCAGTTCGGGGAGCCGCGTGAAATCGGCTGCGAGTTCGACAAGGTCCGACATGGTTTCAATTGCAACTTTTAGCAGGTCCGTTTGCCCCGCGCAATCCGCAGCGATTGCCAAAGCGGCGGGGGTGCGACAGTCTGCGTGACCCGTGCGAGAGGACATGCCGTGAGCAAGGACGACCCGAGGAACGAGCTCAGCCGCAAAGACTACGAGGAAGCGCTCGAGGCGATGCAGGGCAAGCTCACCGCGATGGCCGGCTGGGCGCGGCAATGCGGCGCGCGGATCCTCGTGATCCTCGAAGGGCGCGATACCGCCGGCAAGACCGGCGCGATCAATGCGATTGCGCAGAAGCTCAACCCCCGGCAGGTGCGTACCGTCGCCTTGTCGGCGCCCACGGAGCGCGAAAAGACGCAGTGGTATTTCCAGCGCTATGTCCCGCATCTGCCAGCTGGCGGCGAGATCGTGCTGTTCGACCGCAGTTGGTACAACCGGGCGGGCGTCGAGAAAGTCATGGGTTTTGCGAAGGACGCCGAGGTTGCGGCGTTTCTCGATGCGGCGCCCACGTTCGAGCGGATGCTGGTCGATGACGGGATGCTGTTGTTCAAATACTGGCTCACCTGCGATCAGGAGGAGCAGGAAAAGCGCCTGGCCGAGCGGCACGACGATCCCGCGAAGCGCTGGAAGATCTCGCCCATCGACGTTGCGGCGCGCGGCAAGTACCGGGCCTATACCGAAGCGCGCGAGGCCATGCTGAAGGCAACCCACACGAAGCACGCGCCGTGGACCGTCGTCGATTTCAACGACCAGCGCCGGGGGCGGCTGACGCTGGTGCGCGATCTGCTGGGCCGGCTGCCGGTGGAGCCGGTGGAGGAGACGGTTCCGGCGCTGCCGCCGTTGGCCGAGCCGCCGGCAAAAGAGCACTTCGGGGTGATCAAACCGCTGCCCGGCTATCCCGAGGCTTGACTTTTGCGCGATTCGCTCACAACGACCGGCGCCTGTCTGGCGGCGTGGCAACGCGCCGCCCTATCTGTTTTACGCGCGCAAGAAATTTCAGGATAAAGCCATGGCCAAGCCCACTACCGTCAAGATCCGCCTGGTCTCGACCGCCGACACCGGCTTCTTCTATGTGACGAAGAAGAACCCGCGCAACACCACCGAGAAGATGGTGTTCCGCAAGTATGATCCGGTGGCTCGCAAGCATGTCGAGTTCAAGGAAGCCAAGATCAAGTAAGCGGCTGCCCGCCCGGCGGCCGGACCGATTTGGGGTTCACGCCGGGTTCAATGCCTTCTCCGTATAGGCTAGGGGATGACCATGATCTTCTCCCTTGCCCGCCGGCCTTCCGCCACCCGTTCCTTTCTGGCCGCCACGCTTTGTGCGCTGGCGGTTCCCGTCGTTTGTGCCGCCGAGCCTCCGGCAGCGCCTGCGGCAGCGGTCAATCCGCAGATCGAGCAGGCGGTTGCCGCCCTGCGCGCGATCACCACGCTGCAGGCCGATTTCGTCCAGACCGACCGCAATGGCCAGCGCCTGACCGGCGTGCTTTCGATGCAGCGCCCCGGCAAGATCCGTTTCCAGTATCAGGCCGGCATTCCGCTGCTGATCGTCTCGGATGGCTCGGCGCTGACGCTGATCGACTATGAAGTGCGGCAGGTCCAGCGCTGGCCGATCCGCAACAGCCCGCTCGGCGCGCTGCTCGATCCCAACAAGGACGTGGCGCGCTTCGCCACGCTCAACCCAACCGGCCATTCCGAAGTGATCAGCCTCGACGTGCGCGATCCGCGCCACCCGGAATACGGCTCGATTACGATGATAATGCTGAAGAAGCCAGGCGCGCCCGGCGGCTGGGAACTCACCAGCTGGGTCGCGCTTGATTCGCAGAATCGGCGGACGACCGTCCGGCTTTCGAACCAGCGCTATGGCCTGGCGCTTCCGTCCAACACCTTCCGCTGGAGCGATCCGCGGTCCACTGGCCGCAAATAGTCCGCAGCTCATCGCGGCATCGCGCCGGGGCGTCACCATCCTGCGACAATTTGCGACCACTTTGGGTCTTCCCTGACAGCTACGTTCATCCGCCAGCAAGCGGCGGGGTCCTAGAAGGAAGGGGTCAAGACGGAACCGACCGGGTTCGCCCCCCCCTGTTACCCGGTCCCCATACTCCCCCGCCTTGACAGCGTGACGAACGCACAAGGAACCCTCGGACCACGCCCCCGGTCCGAGGGTTTTCTCGTTTGTGCCTCGTGGTTCCCCCATGGACGGCTGCGAACGGCCGCCTTCCGCGCTTCCGGTGCTCACGTACCGAAGTACGCTGCGCTCCGGGTCGCGGAAGTCAGCCATTCTCGCTCGTCCCTGAGGAAACCACGAGGCACAAACGCGGGGCATTGCAGCACTTGCTTACGCGCGCCGCTTGCCGCTCCGGCTTCGGGCCCGTAAAGCGCGGGGCATGGCTTCCCCCACGCTGACCGTCGCCACCTGGAACATCAATTCGGTGCGGCTGCGCATCGATCAGGTCGAACGCTTCCTTGCCGAGCAGGCGCCCGATGTGCTGTGCCTGCAGGAGATCAAGACCGCCGAGGCGCTCTTCCCGCACGAGGTGTTCGAGCGGCTGGGCTATACCCACCGCGCGGTGCACGGGCAGAAGGGCTACCACGGCGTCGCCACTGTCAGCCGGGTGCCGATCCGCGAGGTAAGCCGCCACGACTGGCAGGCCAACGGCGAGGCGCGGCATGTCGGCGTCGAAGTGCTGGGGCCGGGCGGCGGGCTGGTGCTCGAGAACGTCTATATCCCCGCGGGCGGCGACATTCCCGATCCCGAGGCCAATCCCAAGTTCGGCCAGAAGCTGGCGTTCCTCGAGCGGATGACGCGCTGGGCGGAAGGCCTCGAGCGCCCGACGCTGATCGTGGGCGACTTCAACATCGCCCCGCTGGACTGCGACGTCTACGATCACAAGGCGCTGCTCAAGGTGGTCAGCCACACGCCGCAGGAAGTGGCCGCACTGAGCGCGTTCGGCGATGCGCATGGCTGGGTGGACTTGGGGCGCAAGCACATCCCCGCGCCCGAGCGGAACTATTCCTGGTGGTCCTACCGCTCCTACTGGCGCGAGAAGGATCAGGGCCGCCGGCTCGACCATATGTGGGCCTCGCCCGAGCTCGCCGCGCAGTCGCTCTCGCACCGCTTCGTCGAGGAAACGCGGCGCTGGGATCAGCCTTCCGACCACGTCCCGCTGATCACGGAGTTCGCGCTTTGAGCGCAGGTGATCCGCGCAAGGTGGCGTTGGCGCTCGATGCGCTGCGCCATGGCTGGGCGATCCGGGTCGAGGCGGAAGATGGCGTGCTCGATCTGCTGCCGGCCGAGACCGCGTTCGTCCAGCCCGGGCTCTATGCCGCGCGGCTGCTGATCAGCCATGCGCGCGCGGCCACGCTGAAGCTTGCCAACCAGCGCGATGCCGCAGAACCGCACATGCCGGTGATGATCCATGGCGCGGAACCCTTCTCGCTCCATGCCGCGCGCAGCCTTGCCGATCCGGCGCTCGATCTGGCCGAACCGATGCGCGGCCCCTTCCGTGCCGATCCTTGCCCCGCGCAGTCCGCAGCGGTCACGGCCATGGAACTGGCGCGGCTGGCCGGGATCCTGCCGGCCTTCATGGTCGCGACAGGGGTAGACCCCGCCGCGCAAGTGACCCCCGCCGATCTTGCCGCGTTCAAGGATCCGATGGAGCTCACCATCCAGGCGCGCGCCCGCCTGCCGGTCGACGCTTGCGAGCACGCCGAGATCATCGCCTTCCGCGCGCGCGATGACCTGCGCGAACATGTTGCGCTGGTCATCGGCACACAGAGCGGCGACCACGTGCCGCTGGTGCGGCTCCACAGCGAATGCCTGACCGGCGACGTGCTCGGCAGCCTCAAATGCGATTGCGGCCCGCAGCTTGATGCGGCGCTGGCGCGCATGGCGGAGGAAGCGAATGCGGGCGGCTGGGGGCTGCTGCTATACCTCAGGCAGGAAGGGCGCGGCATCGGCCTCATAAACAAGCTGCGCGCCTATGAGCTGCAGGATCAGGGCTTCGACACGGTGGATGCCAACGAACGGCTGGGCCTGCCAAGCGAAGCGCGCGATTTTCCCGTCGCGGCGCGGATGCTCGATCTGCTCGGGGTGGGGGCCGTGCGCCTCCTCACCAACAATCCGGCCAAGGTGGCCGCGCTCGAAGCCGTAGGGGTAACGGTGAACGAGCGGGTGGCGCACCAGCTGCCCGCCAACCCGCACAATGCGCGCTATCTCGATACGAAACGCGACCGCACCGGGCATCTGCTGCGATAAATGGGGACAGTCCCCATTTTTCAAGTCCCTGTTTTTTAAAGGTCGCCGCGTTCCAGCTCGAGCAGTTCTGGCGGCAGGCGAAGCGCCCGCGCGGCAAGCCGGGTTTCGAGCAGGAGCAGAACCAGCGCCGCCATCAGCAGTGCAATCGCGGCGACGAAGGTCAGCGCCGTCACCACCCGCAGGTCCGTGTTGATGAGCTCGCTGAGAAACAGCGCGGCAACCGTGGTGCCGATGGCAAGCCCGCTGATGACAAGACACAGCAGCGCCCGGCCGATATGGGCAATGCGCTGGTCGATGATGCGCATCTCGACCACGACCCCATCGTGCTCGCTGCCCTGCGTGCCGGCATGCAATGTCTGCAGGTGGCGCGAACGATCGACCATGCGGCCGAGGCGTGTGGTCAGGATATTCATGATGTTGCCGATCGCCACGAGCACGAAGACCGGGGCCAGCGCGAGCTGGATGGTCTGCGCGAGCATGACCGGATGCTCAGGCAGCACGGACAAGGATGCTCTGGCTTTCGGGCGTGAACACGATGGCCGACGCTGACGGGGCGGACGCGCACTCGCCGGGGCGCAGCACGTCTCCTGCAAGTTCGACCTCACCGCGGCGCGGAACGACCAGCATGGGGCCATCATACTCGGCCAGCAGCGCGGCATCGGGCACGCCTTCGACGCGGTGCGCGGTGAAGTAGGGGCCGCGGGCAAGTTCGACCGTTCCGGTCGGCGCGAGATGGCGGTGCAGCGCCGCAGGATAGGGCTCGCCTTTGGCAACGGCCATGCCCTTGTCGAGGTGCAGCGGGCGCGGGCGGCCATAATCGTAGAGGCGGTAGGTGATGTCGGAGTTCTGCTGGATCTCGATCAGGCTGACCCCAGCACCGATGGCGTGGACGGTGCCGGCCGGAATGTAGAAGAAATCGCCTGCCTGCACCGGGTGCCAGACGAGCAGATCCTCGATGCTGCCATCAAGGGCGGCCGCCCGCATCGCCTCGGCGCCGAGCGGTTCCTCAAAGCCGATGCCGAGCGTGGCGCCCGGTTCGGCATCGATCACCAGCCAGCATTCCTCCTTGCCCGTATCGTATTCGCCCATGTCCCTGGCTTGCGCGTCGTCGGGGTGGACCTGGACCGAGAGCTTCTCGCTGGTGAAGATGTATTTGACGAGGAGCGAATAGACCTCCTCGACCGGTTCGAACCAGATTTCGCCGATGCGCTTGCCGTAGGGCGCCACGAAGGGCGCGGGCAGCTGATCGCGGCCCCAGGGCTTCTCCACAGTGCGAACAGCGAGCGCGCTCACTGGTTCACCGCGCCGGAAAGCTTGCCGACTTTCTGCGCGCCGTCGCGGGTGCAGACGAGGACGTTGCCCTTGTCGACCACCACGATCAGATCGCGCGCACCGATTACCGAAACGTGCGGACCGTCGCTATCGACCATGACATTGGCGCAATCGACAAGCTCGGCCTCACCGCGCACCGCGTTGCCGGCCTCGTCCTGATCAAGTGCATCGTGGAGCGCCTGCCAGTTGCCGATATCGGACCAGGCCATCGCGGCGGGCACCATCGCGGCGCGGGCGGTGTTTTCCATCACGGCATAGTCCACCGATTCGCCTTCGATCCGGGCAAAGGCGGCGGCATCGGGGTGGAAGCGGGTGCCATCCTCACGGCCCTGCGCCACCGACGCGCGGACGGCTTCGGCAAGGGCAGGCCGATGAGCGGCGAGTTCATCGAGGAAGGTCCCCGCACGGAAAGCGAAGATGCCGCCATTCCAAGCATAGCCGCCATCGGCCAGAAAGCCGATCGCGCGTTCAAGATCGGGCTTTTCGATGAACTGGGCGACGGCAAAGCCCGCCGAACCGGGAATGGCATCTCCGTGCTTCAGATAGCCGAAGCCGGTTTCGGGCGCGGTGGCGGCAATGCCGAACGAGACGAGCCAGCCCTCCCGCGCCAGCGCGGCGGCTTCGCGCGCAGCGGCCTGGAAGGAAGCGGGATCGCCGATATGGTGGTCGCTCGGGCAGACGAGCATGACGGCGTCCTCTGGCAGCCGCAGCGCGGCGAGCGCAATGGCGGCAGCGGTGTTCTTGCCCTCGGGCTCGACAATGACCGTGCTGCGGGCGGGATCAGGAAGCTGCGCCTCGACATGCCCGAGATGGGCGGCACCGGTGACAACGATCGGCGCGCCGAACCCGGCTTCGGCCGGGCAGCGCAGCACGGTTGCTTCAAACAGCGTCGAATCGCCCACGAGGGGAAGGAACGGCTTGGGCATGACCTTGCGCGAGCGCGGCCAGAGACGGGTGCCGCTGCCGCCGCACAGAACAACAGGAATGATTTGGTCCATGAGAGTCCTATCCAACCGCCCCGCTGTCCGGAGCGTGCGCGATGCACCTTCATTCGGTGCCATGTCAGCTACCTAGGTGCAAGTGACTGCTTGCGCGTTACAGTCCCGCAGGCGGTCTGGTTCCCGGCACGAAAAAGCTTTGTTGCCAACCATATTCCGATTCGACGGGGTTCCCGGCGCGGTCGGTCGCAGGGCGGAAGCGGAAGCGCTGGGTGGCAAGGCGGCAGGTGATGGCATCCGCTTCGGGATCGGGGCTGGGCTTGTGTACGCGGCAGGCGCGCACGCGGCCATCCGTGCCCACGGAGAGCACCACGATAACGCTTGAACCGAGCCGCAAGTTCCGGGTGCGCGCAGGATAGTCGCGCGTGGCGGTGATATCGCCGGCAATCTTGACCGCGCGGCTGGCGCCCGAACCGCCGCCATCGCCGCTGCCGCCGCTGCCCGTGCCCGACCCGACCGAGCCGCCGCCGGTGCCGGCACCGGCACCGCTCGCGCCCGATCTGGTCGCATCGCCGGTCGAGGTGGCAGGCGCGGCGGTCATGGCCTTGTTGGGGATTTTCGCCGGGGCAGCGACCACGGGTGCGGGCTTGGCGGCCTTGGCAGCGGCTCCCTCGGCTCCGGCAGGCTCGGGCGTGGGGGCAGGGCTTGCCGGGGGCGGCGGAGGCGGAGGCGGATCGAGCGGGATGGAATAGGCGGCAGTTGCCGCGTCCTGGATCGCCGTGATCGCGCTGCCCGCAAGGCCGCTGAAGATCGCGAAGCCAAGCACGACGTGGAGCAGCCCGACCGCCAGCAGGAGCCACACGCGCGTGCGGCGGCTGAGGCCGGGGCGATCGGCATAACGCGTGCGGGCGGGCACAGTGCTCACCCGGGCTTGTCTAGAGCATCCGGGCGGAAACCGGAATCCTAACCGGCGAGGAAGCTGTCCTCGCGCGCCAGCGAGACGAGGCGAAGGCCGTGCGCTGCCGCCTGCTCCGCCGCCAGCGTGGAGGCGGCGGATATCGTCACCAGCAGCGGACAGCCCGCGAGCACGGCCTTCTGCACCAGTTCGAAGCTGCACCGCGCGGTGAGGACGATGAAGCCCTCCCCTGCCCGGAGCCCGGCCTGCGCCATCGCGCCGAGCAGCTTGTCGAGCGCGTTGTGGCGACCGACATCCTCGCGCACGAGATGCACTGTGCCATCCGGCGCGCAGAAGGCGGCGGCGTGGACGGCACGGGTTGCCTGCCCCAGCGGCTGGAGATCGGGCAGAGCGGCAACAGCGCGGAAGATCGCGGCATCATCGACGGCAAGCCGCGCCTCCACCGGTGGCAGCGGGCGCAGCACCTGCTCGAGGCTTTCGATCCCGCACAGGCCGCAGCTGCCCTCCGCCAGCCGCAACCGCGCGCGCTCCATCAGCGGGGCGGCATCATCGGCGGCGAGCTGGATCCGGAGCATCCAGCCACCGGCGGGGACTTCGCTCGCCTCGGCGGAGAGGAGCTGCGAGGGCGCGGCAATCAGCTGTTCGGAGAGGCAGAAGCCCAGCGCGTAGTCGGCAAGATCCGCTGGCGTCGCCATCATCACCGCATAGCCAAGCCCGTTGATCTCGATCGCGACCGGGGACTCGATCGCCAGCAGCCGCTCGCGCGGAGCGGGCGCGCGGCCATCGGCAAAGTGTTCGGCGAAGGTGTGCGGGATCGCCGCCTCAGGTGGCATGCGCGGCGAGCCGATCAAGCGCTGCGCGCGCGACCGGATCGAGCGCAGCGCCTTCCGGCCCGTCCAGCACCGCAAAGACATCGGCCTTCATCCGCGGCGACCAGAACGCCTGGATATGATCGGCAATCATGGCCACCGGATCGGGCTCGTGGGTGACGTTGCGCGCGATCTGGTTGGCCATGTAGATCAGCTTTTCGGTGGTATGCGCGCTCATTCGGCCGGCTCCATCGCGCCTTCATGCCCCTTGATCCGGCGCGAGCGCGCGGCCTGCGCTTCGTATTCCTCCTGCCAGTCGCTGGGGCCGTTCGAAGGCGTGATCTGCACCGCCGTCACCTTGTATTCGGGGCAATTGGTCGCCCAGTCCGAGAAGTCGGTGGTGACGACATTGGCCTGCGTCGCGGGATGGTGGAACGTGGTGTAGACCACGCCCGGCGCCACGCGGTCGGTCACGGTGGCGCGCAAGGTCGTCTCGCCCGAGCGGCTGGCAAGGCGCACCCAGTCGCCCGACTTGATGCCCCGGTTCTCGGCATCGGTCGGGTGGATTTCAAGGAGGTCTTCCTCGTGCCAGATCACGTTTGCCGTGCGGCGGGTCTGCGCGCCGACATTGTACTGGCTGAGGATGCGGCCCGTCGTCAGCAGCAGCGGGAAGCGCGGGCCGGTGCGCTCGTCGGTCGGCACATAGTCCGTCACCACGAACTTGCCCTTGCCGCGCACGAAGCCATCGATGTGCATGATCGGGCTGCCATCGGGCGCGGCATCATTCACCGGCCATTGCAGCGAGCCTTCGGCATCGAGCCGCGCAAAGCTCACGCCTGCGAAGGTCGGCGTGAGGCGGGCGATCTCGTCCATGATCTCGCGCGGGTGGCTGTAGTTCCAGTCCAGCCCCATCGCGCGGGCCATGAGCTGGGTGATCTCCCAGTCCTCGTAGCCGTTCTTCGGTTCCATCACCTTGCGCACCGGCTGGATGCGGCGTTCGGCATTGGTGAAGGTGCCGTTCTTCTCAAGGAAGGTGGAGCCCGGCAGGAATACGTGCGCGTAGTTGGCGGTCTCGTTGAGGAACAGGTCCTGCACGATCACGCATTCCATCGCCGCGAGGCCCGCCGCCACGTGCTTGGTATCGGGGTCGGACTGAAGGATGTCTTCGCCCTGGATGTAGATCGCCTTGAACAGGCCATCGGTCGCCGCATCAAGCATATTGGGGATGCGCAGGCCCGGCTCGGGATCGATGCGCACACCCCATTCCGCTTCGAACAGCGCGCGGGCGCCTGCATCCGAAACGTGGCGATAGCCTGACAGCTCATGCGGGAAGCTGCCCATGTCGCAGGCACCCTGCACGTTGTTCTGCCCGCGCAGCGGGTTCACGCCGACGCCGCGGCGGCCGATGTTGCCCGTCGCCATGGCGAGATTGGCGATGGCCATGACGGTGGACGAGCCCTGGCTGTGCTCGGTAACCCCAAGGCCGTAGTAGATCGCGCCATTGCCACCGGTGGCGAAGAGCCTGGCCGCACCGCGCAGATCGGCGGCGGGGACGCCGGTGACCGGTTCGAGGAATTCGGGGCTGTTGCGCTCAAGGCTGACGAAATCGGCCCAGTGGCGATATTCTTCCCAGTCGCAGCGCTCGCGCACGAAGGCTTCATCGGCGAGGCCTTCGGTGACGATCACGTGGGCCAGCGCCGTCAGCACCGCGACATTGGTGCCCGGGCGCAGCGGCAGGTGGAAATCGGCGCTGATATGCGGGCTGCGGACGAGATCGGTGCGGCGCGGATCGATCACGATCAGCTTCGCACCCTGACGCAGGCGGCGCTTCATCCGGCTGGCGAAGACGGGGTGGCCGTCGGTGGGGTTGGCACCGATCACGAGGATCACGTCGCTGTCTTCTACCGAATCGAAATCCTGCGTGCCCGCCGAGGTGCCGAACGTGGTCTTGAGGCCGTAGCCTGTCGGCGAGTGGCAGACGCGGGCGCAGGTATCGACGTTGTTGGTGCCGAACCCGGCGCGGACGAGCTTCTGGACGAGGAAGGTCTCCTCGTTGGTGCAGCGGCTGGAGGTGATCCCGCCGAGCGCGTTGCGGCCATACTTGGCGGAGATGCGCTTCAGCTCGCTGGCGGTGTGCGCAATCGCCTCGTCCCAGCTGACTTCGCGCCAAGGCTCGTCAATGGACGAGCGGATCATCGGCGAAAGAATACGCTCTTGATGCTGGGCATAGCCCCAGGCGAAGCGGCCCTTGACGCAGGAATGGCCGCGATTGGCCTTGCCGTCCTTCCACGGCACCATGCGCACCACTTCCTCGCCCCGCGTCTCCGCACGGAAGGTGCAGCCGACACCGCAATAGGCGCAGGTGGTGACGGTGGCGCGCTCGGGCTTGCCGATTTCCTTGACCGCCTTCTCCTGCAAGGTCGCGGTGGGGCAGGCCTGCACGCAAGCGCCGCAGGAAACGCATTCGGAGGACAGGAAGCTGTCGGACGCGAGGCCCGCGCTTACCTTGCTGTCAAAGCCCCGGCCTTCGATGGTCAGCGCGAGGGTGCCCTGCACTTCATCGCAGGCGCGCACGCAGCGCGAGCAGACGATGCACTTCGACGGATCGAAATCGAAGTAGGGGTTCGAAATGTCCATCGGCTGAGCGAGGTTGTTCGCGCCCTCATAGCCATAGCGCACATCGCGCAGGCCCACCGCGGCGGCCTGATCCTGCAGCTCGCAATCATTGTTGGCGCTGCAGGTGAGGCAATCGAGCGGGTGGTCGGAGATATAGAGCTCCATCACCCCGCGCCGCAGCTTTTCGAGCTTCTTGGTCTGGGTGTGGACCTTCATGCCTTCGGAGACGAGCGTGGTGCAGCTGGCCGGCGTGCCGCGCATCCCGTCGATCTCGACCAGGCAGAGGCGGCACGAGCCGAACTGCTTGACGCTGTCGGTCGCGCAGAGCTTCGGGATCGAGCCGCCCGAAAGCGCGGCAGCGCGCATCACCGTGGTGCCGGGGGCGACGGCGATTTCACGCCCGTCGATGGTGACGGTGACCGAAGCCGCGCCCGCGCGCTCGCCCGGCGAAGGCGGCGTGCCGAAATCGGGCTGGGGGCGATAGGAGCCGTGTTCAGAGTCCATGCGTTCGTCTCTCTGCAGCCGCAAGATCTGCGGGCGTATTAATGTTGGCTGGGTTGGAATGCAGCTTCACCGGTTTCGCGCGAATGCCTTCGGCAAACGCCCGCATCGATTTCTTGCCTTTGCCAAACATGATCTCTTCCAGCGCACCGGCAAAGTCAGCCTGCCACAATCCCACGACGGGCTGGGCTTCGAGATATCGCGGCGCGGGCGAGAGGCGATCCACCAGATCGGTTGGCAGGCCCACGGAATCGACCCCGCAGGTAAGGACCGCCTCGTAGCCATGTTCCAAAGCATAGTTCATGGCTCCGGCGATACCGCCCAGCGGACCGCCACCCGGTGCAGGCCAATCCGGTATGCACAAAACCGGGGATTTGGTCCGCCCAACCACGACCACCTTGTCTGCCATGCCCGCGAGGGTTTCAACCGCGCGCGCAAGCAGGCTGCGCCCGCCTAGCTCGGCCAGCGCCTTGTCGCTGCCGAAGCGCGAGGACTGCCCGCCCGCAAGGACAGCGCCGAGGATCACTCGGCCGCTTCCTGTTCGGGCGCAGCCATGCCGAAATCCTCCGGCCAGTGCCTCAGCGCCGAAAGCACCGGATAGGGCGTGAAGCCGCCCAGCGCGCAGAGCGAGCCGAACTTCATCGTCTCGCACAAGTCTTCGAGCAAGGTGACGTCCTCGGCCAAGGTGCGCGGCGCCTTGCGCGCGTTGTGCATCTGGGGGAGCGTTTCGACCTTGTCGGCAACGCGGCCCGAGCGGGCGCGGATGCGGTCGATCAGTTCGACCCCGCGCGTGCTGCCGATGCGGCAGGGGGTACACTTGCCGCAGCTTTCGGCGGCGCAGAAGCTCATCGCGAAGCGGGCCTGCGCGCTCATGTCCGCCGTTTCGTCGAACACAGTGAGGCCGGCGTGGCCGATCAGGCCATCAGCGGCGGCGAAGGCTTCGTAATCAAACGGCAGGTGGAAATCGGCCGGCGGGTGATAGGCGCCGAGCGGCCCGCCGACCTGCACCGCACGAACCGGACGGCCCGTGGCAGTGCCGCCTCCGATCTCGTCCACCAGCTCGCCCAGCGTGACACCGAAGCCGACTTCGAAGAGGCCGCCGTGCTTGATGTTGCCGGCCAGCTGGATCGGCATGGTGCCGCGCGACCGGCCGAAACCGACCTCCGCATAGGCCGCGCCGCCATTCGCCAGAATCCACGGGACCGCCGCCAGCGTCAGCACGTTGTTGACCACGGTCGGCTTGCCGAACAGGCCTTCCAATGCGGGGAGCGGCGGCTTGGCGCGCACTTCGCCGCGCTTGCCTTCGAGGCTGTTGAGCAGCGAGGTTTCCTCGCCGCAGACATAGGCCCCCGCACCGACGCGGACTTCAACCTCGAACGGCGCGATGTGCGGCACGGCGAGCGCAATCGCCGCCTGCAGCTTGGCAATGGCATGCGGGTATTCGCTGCGGACGTAGATATAGCCCATGCCTGCCCCGACCGCGTGGCCGGCAATCGCCATGCCCTCGATCAGCATGAAGGGATCGCCCTCCATCACCATGCGGTCGGCGAAGGTGGCGCTATCGCCCTCGTCGGCGTTGCAGACGATGTACTTGATGGGCCCGGCGGCCTTGGCCACGGTGGTCCACTTGATGCCAGCCGGGAAACCCGCGCCGCCGCGACCCCGGAGGCCGGACGTGGTGACTTCGGCAATGGTCGCTTCGGGGCCCAATTCGCGGGCGCGTTTGAGGCCAGCCCAGCCGCCGGTAGCGGCGTAGTCGTCTAGGCTGAGGGGCCGCGTCTTGCCGGCGCGGGCGAACGTGAAGCGTTGCTGGCGGGCAATGAAGGGGTGCTCGGCGATCACGCCAATGGCCTTGGCGCTGGTGCCCGCGAGCACGGCGGCCACATCCTCGGGCTCCAGCGGACCGAAGCCCTGCCCGTCGATCTCGGCCATAGGTTCGAGCCAGTGCATGCCCCAGCTGGACACGCGCTCCACCGTGCAGCCCGCCTTGGCGAAGGCGGCAGCAACGGCATTCGCCTCACAGGCAAGCGCAGCTGCATCGTCGGAAATGCGCACCACAGTCATGCCAGGCTCTCCACCAGCGCACCAAGGCGGGCGGCATCAAGCCTGCCGTGGACCTCATGGCCGACCATCGCGGCGGGGCCGACGCTGCACAGGCCGAGGCAATAGACCGTCTCGACCGCGACACGCGGGTTATCAGGCAGCGCGGCAACCATGGCTTCGATACCGCGTGCCTGGCAGCTTTCGGCGCGGCAGAGCTTGAGCACCGGGCGGTTTTCCGGCTCCTCGCGGAAATCGTGGTAGAAGCTGACGACGCCGTGCACTTCGGCGCGGGTGAGGTTCAGCGCCTGCGCAATGCGGCGCACGGCCTCTTCCGAAACGTGGCCGAAGGCGGCCTGCACATCGTGCAGGATCGGCAACAGCGCGCCTTCGCGGCCGGCGTGGCCCGCAAGGATGGCATCGAGCTCGTCGTGGTCTGTCATGCGGAAAAGCCTTGGGAAATCCGCATCGAAGGTCAAATTAAAATATGGTATGATTGATAGAGTATCTCAATCACAGCGGCGATTGCAGCCCCGCCGGTTCCAGCGCACGGGCCGCCGCCAGCGCGGCGCGCGCCATCGGCCCCAGCGGATCGCGGTTCACCACGACGAGGCCCACGCGCCGCGCTTCCTCCGGCGCATCGAAGGGCAGGAACCGGGCCCACTCCACCCCCGCCATCAGCCGCGCATAGCCATCGGGCACAATGGTTGCGAAGGCGCCCGACCGCACCATGTCGAACAAGGCGAAGTGGCTGTCCGCCGTCGCGCGTGGGGTCACCGCCAGCCCCCGCGCGGCAAGCCGCTCATCGAGAATGCGGCGGTACTGCATGCCCTGATGCAGCAGGCACAGGTTCTGCGCGCAGGCTTCGTTCCAGCTGACGACCTGATGCAGATCAAACCCGCCGCCCCGCGCGACGAGGAACACATAGCGTTCGGCATAGAGCGGCACTGACAGCACATTGACGGGCGGCTCGTGATCGAGGTAGGTCAGTCCGGCATCGATCTCGAAGGCATGCAGCCCATGCTCGATCGCGCGCGAGGTGGCGGAGCGGACGGAGAGCGTGATCCCGGGGTTCTGCGCGAGCAGCGCCTCGCCCAGCAGGCCGACCAGCGGCAGCGCGGCGGGAATGGCGGCCAGCCCGAACTCGCCCCGCAGCGGCGCGGCGGTGGCCGCTACCGCGCTCGCCATCCCGCTCACTGCGCCGAGGATCTGCTCGGCCCATGGCAGCATCGCCTCGCCATAGGGCGTGAGGCCGATAAAGCGGCGGTCGCGCTCGACCAGCCGGCGCCCGAACTCGGCCTCCAGCGCGGCGAGCCCGGCCGAAAGCGTCGGCTGCGAAATGCCGCAGGTGGTGGCCGCCTTGGCGAAATGCTGCTCGCGCGCGAGCGTGACGAAATAGCGCAAGTGGCGCAGCTGCATCGGACGGCTCTCTCCTGTAAGAGGAACCGCCTATCACACTGCGCGCGAAACGTCAGGCGGCAGAGTTCGCCATGTATTCGAGGTACCACTTCACGAAGGCGGCGACACCTTCCCTGACCGTGGTCGCGGGCTTGTAGCCCAGCTCGCGCTCGAGATCGGAAACGTCGGCAAAGGTATCGGGCACATCGCCCGCCTGCAGCGGCAGCAGGTTGCGGATGGCCTTCTTGCCGAGCGCGTCTTCCAGCGCCTCGATGTATTCGGTGAGCTTGACCGGGCTGTTGTTGCCGATGTTGTAGATCCGGTAGGGCGCGTTGCTCGTCGCGGGATCAGGGCGGCGCGCATCCCAATCCGGGTTCGGCTCCGCGGGACTGTCGCAGGCACGGATCACGCCTTCCACGATATCGCTGACGAACGTGAAATCGCGCGTGTGGTTGCCATAGTTGAACACATCGATGGGTTTGCCCGCGATGATGTTTTTCGCGAACAAAAACAGCGCCATGTCCGGCCGGCCCCACGGCCCGTAGACGGTGAAGAACCTGAGGCCCGTCGTCGGCAGGCGGTAGAGATGGCTGTAGCTGTGCGCCATCAGCTCGTTCGCCTTCTTCGTGGCGGCGTAAAACTGCAGCGGGTGATCGACGCCGACATGCTCGCTGAACGGCATCGCCTGATTGGCGCCGTAGACGCTGCTGGTCGAGGCATAGACCAGATGCTCGACCCCGCCATGGCGGCAGGCTTCGAGAATGTTGGTGAAGCCGATGATATTGCTCTCGACGTAAGCGTGCGGGTTCTCGATCGAGTAGCGCACCCCGGCCTGCGCGGCGAGGTTGATCACCCGGCGGATGTCGTTCTGCTCGAAAGTCCGCTCGACCACCGCGCGATCGGCCAGATTGCCGCGCACGAAGGTGTAGGACGCATTGGTCCGCCGCGCAGTCTCTTCCAGAATGGCGAGGCGCGCTTCTTTGATCGCGGGATCGTAGTAATCGTTGACGACATCGAGCCCGACGACGTCATCCCCGCGTTCGAGCAGGGTCTTGGCCGTGTGAAAGCCGATGAAGCCGGCATTGCCGGTAACGAGAATCGCCATGTTTTCCTCCGGAATGTTCGCCGCTGTCCGTCGCGAAGCTGGCGCCTAGAGGCTCCAGTACCGAATGTCGCCGCGCAGCGTCTGGGGCGCAAGCACGGACTTGACGTCGATCAGCACGCCATTGGGCGCGAGCATGGCCTGGATCACATCTGCGCCCATGGCTGCATAGTGATCATGCGAAACCGCGTAGATCAGCAGGTCGAGCCCGGCGAAGTCCTCGATTCCCGAAAGCTCGATCCCGAATTCGTGGCGCGTCGCGTCCGGATGCGCCATCGGATCGTGGACCAGCGGCGCGATGCCAAACTCGCACAGTTCGCGGTAGATATCGTCGACCTTGGAATTGCGGATATCCGGCACGTTTTCCTTGAACGTCAGCCCAAGGATGCCGATGCGCGCGTCCTTCAGCGGATGCCCGGACGCCGCCAGCATCTTCACGCCGCGCCGGGCGATGTAGCTGCCCATGCTGTCGTTGATGCGGCGGCCGGAGAGGATCACTTCGGGGTGATAGCCCATCTGCTCCGCCTTGGCGGTGAGGTAGTAGGGGTCAACGCCGATGCAGTGCCCGCCGACAAGGCCAGGATAGAACTTGAGGAAGTTCCACTTGGTGCCTGCCGCCGCGAGCACTTCCTTGGTGCGGATGCCGACGAGATCGCAGATCTTCGAAATCTCGTTCATCAGCGCGATGTTGATATCGCGCTGGGTGTTCTCGATGACCTTGGCGGCCTCTGCCACCTTGATCGAGGAAGCACGGTGGATGCCGGCGTGGATGACCGAGCCATAGAGTTCAGCGAGCGTTTCAAGCGTTTCGGCGTCCTGCCCGGCCACCACCTTGACGATGGCCTCCAGCGGGTGCGCCTTGTCGCCCGGATTGATGCGTTCGGGGCTGTAGCCGAGCTTGAAACCCTCGCCGCTCTTGAGGCCCGAGGCCGCCTCGATCACCGGCGCGCAGACTTCCTCGGTCGCGCCGGGATAGACGGTGCTTTCGAACACGATGATCGTGCCGGGCGCGATGATCTTTCCGATGGCGGCGCAGGAAGCGGTGATGTTGGAGAAATCGGGCCGCCGGCTCTCGTCGACCGGGGTCGGCAGGGTGACGATCAGGATGCTGCAGCCGCGCAGATCCTCGATGCTCGAGGTGATGGCGAGCGTGGAGGCGGCAAGCTCCTCCGCCGAAATCTCGTTGGTATAGTCATGGCCCGCGCGCAGCGTGCCGACGCGGTGCTCGCTCACGTCGAAGCCGATCACGTCATGCTTGCGGGCGAACGAGACAGCGAGCGGCAGGCCGACGTAGCCAAGCCCGATAACTCCGATTTTGCCGAACGCCTTCATACCCGAACAACCTGCCTCATGCGTTTGGTGATCCGGACTGCGGTTCATCCGCGCACCCGGCACCATTCCGGCGCCCTGCAATCGCGCCGCAACCGCCATACCCGGTATTTGCGAACACGGACTTAACCACGGCCGCGCAGGAACGGCGGAGGGCGGATTTTGCGCCGGGAGTACCTTCTGCGGCTTCGTGCAGGATGGCGCCGACCGGGGTGGCCGGGAGGCCACGGTTTCCAATCGTGAAACGCCCGCGCGCATTTCGGGGAAGGCAGGGCGGCGCAACTCGGCTAGGGCCAACTATCTGATTCTCTTCACCAGAAAAGCCTGCGGAGCGCCCGATGACCCACGCCGAAACAATCCCTGCCCGCGACACGCGCGTCGGCACCGGCGGGCTTTTCCGGGATGACGTGCGCACCGACTGGACGCGAGAGGAGATCGCCGCGCTGTTCGACCTGCCCTTCACCGAACTGCTGTTTCGCGCCGCCGAAGTACATCGCCGCCATCACCGGCCGGACGAAGTGCAGCTGTGCACCCTGCTGTCGATCAAGACCGGCGGCTGCCCGGAGGATTGCGGCTACTGCGCGCAATCGGTGAAGGCAGACAGCGGGGTGGAGGCGACCAAGCTGATGGACGTGCAGGCCGTGCTGCAATCCGCCGCGCAGGCCCGCGATGCCGGATCGAGGCGCTTCTGCATGGGCGCTGCCTGGCGCAATCCCAAGGACCGCGACATGCCTGCGATCATCGCGATGGTGAAGGGCGTGCGCGCAATGGGCATGGAAACCTGCATGACGCTGGGCATGCTGAGCGAGACGCAGGCCGCCCAGCTCGCCGAAGCCGGGCTCGATTACTACAACCACAACATCGACACTTCGCCCGAACGCTATGGCGAGATCATCACCACGCGCAGCTTCGAGGAGCGGATCGACACGCTCTCGCAGGTCCGCAAGGCGGGGATCAATGTCTGCTCCGGCGGGATCGTCGGCATGGGCGAGACGCGCGGCGACCGGGTGGGCTTCATCCATGCGCTGGCGACGCTGGAGCGCCATCCCGAAAGCGTGCCGGTGAACGCGCTGGTGCCGATCAAGGGCACCGTGCTGGGCGACATGCTCGCCGATACCCCGCTCGCGAAGATCGACGACATCGAGTTCGTGCGCACCGTCGCGGCGGCGCGGATCACCATGCCGCGTTCGATGGTGCGGCTTTCGGCCGGGCGCGAATCGATGTCGGAAGCGGCGCAGGCGCTGTGCTTCCTTGCGGGCGCAAACTCGATCTTCACCGGCGACCGGCTGCTGACCGCTGCCAATGCCGGGGATGATGCCGATGCCGCGCTTTTCACCCGGCTTGGCCTCAAGCCGATGGAAGCGGAAGAGCCGATGCGCGCCGACCATGCCCGCAGGAACACATCTCCCTGAAACAAAACGTTATGCCTGAAGATATTGACGCACTGGCCGGGGCCTTGGCAAAGGCGCTGGCATGAGTGCGTTTGTTGTGACCGGCACAGATACCGGCATTGGCAAGACGGTGTTTTCTGCCGCCCTCGCCGGGGCGCTGGGCGCGCATTACTGGAAGCCGGTGCAGTCCGGCCTTGAAGACGGGGCAGACAAGGACAGCGTGGCGGCGCTGGCCGGGCTGCCCGCCGAGAAGCTGCTCCCCGAAGCCTATCGCCTCACCGAACCGCTTTCGCCCCACCGCGCGGCGGAGCTCGACGGCGTGACCATCGATCCCGATGCACTGATTCTGCCCGAAGCGCGGCCGCTGGTGGTCGAAGGAGCGGGCGGCGCGCTCGTGCCGCTGACGCGCGAGGTGACCTATGCCGACGTCTTCGCGCAGTGGGGGCTGCTGACCATCGTTGTCGCGCGCACGTCGCTCGGCACGATCAACCACAGCTTGCTGACGATCGAAGCGCTGCGCGCGCGGCGTGTGCCGATCCACGGCGTGGCCTTCATCGGCGAAGCGAACGAGGACAACGAGGCGACCATCTGCGAGATGGGCCAGGTCCGGCGGCTCGGGCGCCTGCCCCTCCTGCCCTCGCTCGCGCCGGAAACGTTGATCGGCGCTTTCGTGCGGGGTTTCTCGCTCGACGACTTCACCTGAGCGGCTCCGCCGTCTGGCACCTGTCCACCCGCTGGTCACACACGCCAAAGGTGCAGCGCTTTATACAGCGCTTGCTGACCTTGTTCCGCGAGGCCGATCTCACCCGGACCGGGGATGCACTCGAGATGGCCGTCCGCACCGTACATGATTGATTCCCTAAGGGAAAACCCCAAAGCATTCGGCGAGACTAGCGCAACACAGAAAAATGGCCGCTTAAGTGCATCCGCTGGGAGCGCATTAAGGCGCCTCCGGCACATCCTTCACGCGTCCCCCTGCTGGAGAGCGTGCCATGGTCCGCCGTGCCCTGATCGATCCCCTTCGCCAAGCCGCAAGCCAGGTGCGGCCGACATTGCGCATCGTCGTGCTGGTCGCCTTGCTCGCGGCCTGCGGACCGGCGCATTTGCGGCATACGGCCGAAGTCACCTCGCCGATCGGCACCGCACGAGCCGCGAGTTCCGCGCCGGGCAGCACGGCAAGCTCCGCGCCGCAGCCGCCGATGGTGCTGGGGGTGCAGACGCATTTCAGCCAGGGCTGGTCGCCTTCGACACTGGCGCTGGCAAGGCAGGTCGGCGCCCCGATGCTGCGCGATTCGCTGCCCTGGGCCGAGGCAGAGAAGGTGCGCGGCAGCTACACCCTCAATACGCCCGCCGCGCAGGCACTCGCCTCGGCCTGTTCAGGCGGGCAGCGCCTCTTGCTGACGGCGGTCCCGTCCAACCCGCTCTATGATGGCGGCGGGTGGGTTTCGAGCGCGGCGGGCAATGCCGCCTTCGCCAGCTACCTTGCCGCACTGGCGGATCGTTTCGGTTCCTGCCTTGCCGCCATCGAAGTCGGCAACGAGATCAACGGGCCGGGCACGCTGGTCTATCCCGCCGGGGTAGACCGCGCTGCCGCCTATGTCGCGACGCTGAAAGCGGTGCGCGCGCGGATCGGCGGACGGGCCGCGATCCTCGGCGGATCGACCAACATGATCGGCACCGGCTTCCTGCGCACCTTGTTCTCCGCCGGGATGCTCGCCACCGTGGACGGCATTGCGGTCCACCCCTATCGCGCGCGGGCCGAGGGGCTCGATATCGAGCTGGCGCAACTGGGCGCCGCGATGGACGCGGCCGGCAAGCGCGTGCCGATATGGGCGAGCGAATTCAGCATCGACAGCCGCAACCAGCCGCTCGCCGCCGGAGAACTGGTCAAGCAGGCGACGATGCTCGCCGCCGCCGGGGCCGCGCAGGCGAGCTGGTACGCGCTGATCGACCAGCGCTGGTATCCGAACATGGGGCTCCATGCCGGCAGCACCGCAAAGGCGCAGGCAGGCGCCTTCCGGCTGATGCAACGCCTGCTGGCGCGCGGGCGGCCGCAGCGGCTCGATCTGGGCGATCCGCTGCTGTTTGCCTATCGCTTCGGATCGGACACCACCGTGGTGTGGGGCGCGCCGCGCTCGCTCCGGGTCGAAGGCGGGCAGATCAGCGACGCGACCGGCATGCCCGCCACGATCGCGCAAGTCGGCGAAAGTCCGCTGGTGATCACCGGCACCACCGCGATCCGCTTTGGCACCTCGACCTGGATCGCCGATACCCTGATGGGCTGGGGCACGGTGCAGTGGCGCTATGCGGCGCGGCTCAAGGCCGAGACGAGCTACCGCCTGCCGCTGTTCGACGACCAGTTCACCAGCTATTTCGGCGACCGCTGGTATCGCCCGCTGCGGATCAACAACACGTCCGCCGCGCCGGGCGGCACGGCGGCCGCACCGATCCGCGCCGTGTGGCGCTATGCCACACCGGTGGCGCGAACGATCGATGTGGGGGGATGCTTCGCCAAATCTGTTGTGGGCGACGGAGTGGACCTGACGGTCACCGCCGGGAACAGAGTGCTGTGGCGCGGGGTGCTGACCCGGCAGCTGCAACTGCCGCCGCTGAGCGCCAGTCTTGCTGCCGGTGAAGCGCTGGAGCTGGTTGCCGGGCCCAACCAGACAGCGGGCGGGGACGCGTTCTTCATGCGGCTCGTGCTGTTCCAGCGCGGCGCGGGCGAACCGGTCACCTGCCCGGAATGATCGCGGATCAGGCCGCAGGCGGCGGCGGCAGGCGGCGCGCGGTGAGGATCTTCACCGGCGCCTCCAGCATCTGCCCGCGCATCGAGCCTTCGCCCAGCGTCTGCGAAATGGGCGATTCCCATATCTTGCGCACGACATCCATGCCTGCCGTCACCTTGCCGAACACGGCATAGCCCGCCTGGGCCTCGGGATCGGCCGAGGCAGGGTTGGCGTCGAGGCTGGTGAGATCGGACAGCATGATCGAAAAATCCGCCGTCGCGGTGCCCGGCGCATTGCGCGCCATCGAAATCGCGCCGGCCACGTGGCTGAGGCCGGTCTGGCTCGTCGGCTCGTGCGCGATGGGCGGAAACAGGCGGCGCGGATCGCGCAGGCCGCCCTGCAGCAAGCCATTGGGCTGATCCCCCCAGGCAAGGTGCATCGCGCGGTAGAAGCTGATCCCGTCAAACCGCCGCGAATCGACGTAGTGCAGGAAATTGGCGGTGCTGATCGGGGCACGCGCGCCATCGAGCGTGAGTTCGATCGTGCCCGGTTCGGTGGTCAGCACGACCCGTTCGACAGCCGCCAGCGGAGGGGGCGGCGGGGGTAGCGGTGGGGCGGCCACGCGCTTTCGCGGAGCAGCGGCAATCAGCAGCGAGGCAAGCGGAAGCGCGGCAAGGACGAATCGGCGATGCATCATGGCGCAGCATTAACCTTCAAGGCGCGCAGCGAAGCAAGGTTTGCTGTCGAAAAGGGTCCGAAATGGGGTGAACGCCGCCTCCGGAACCATTCGTAACGAGGCTTGGCGCGATTCTAACGGCTCTGCAGCCAAAGGGAGAGGCCCCCACGATGACACGGTCCGACCAGCCAGAACCAGCCGGCGGACCACTCATTCTCGACGTCAAACGGAAGGACCCACGATGTTCAAGACTGCCAAGACCCTGGCCCTCGGGCTCTTTGCCGCCACCTGCATTGCCGGCCCCGCGCACGCCCAGTCGGCGGACTGGATCCGTCAGGTCGCCCGCACGATCGCGGCGAAGCAGACCTACCCCAAGGCCGCGCAGGCGCGCGGTGAGGAAGGGACCGCCAAGGTGAAGATCTATGTCGCCGCGTCTGGCGCGGTGGAGCGTGCGGAGCTGGTCGCCCCCTCGGGCTCGACCTCGCTCGATCGCGAAGCACTGGCCCTGCCGAGCCGCACCGGTTCGGTGCCGCCGCCGCCGGGTGGCGCGACCTCGGTGACCGTGCCGATCACCTGGAAGCTGCTGTAAGCACACCCGCATCAGTTGACGACCGGAGCCAGACGGCCCTCGGCCGAGGAAGGGGCGGAGCAATCCGTCCCTTCTTTTTTGTGTTCAGCCGATCGTTTCGGCTGACATGTCGCCTTCGCCGAAGAAGGTCTTGAGAGCGGCAAGACCGCGGTGGATATTGACCTTGATCAGGGCTTCGGACTGCCCGGTCATCGAGGCTGCCTCGCGGACGGAGAAGCCCTGCAGCTTGACCAGCCGGATGGCATCGGCCTGCGGGCGGCGCAGCCGTTCGAACAGCCCGGCCATGACGATGCCGCTGAGCGAGGCGCTTTCGTGGCTGGGAACGCCGTGCAGCCCCTCATCCAGTTCCTCGGTGCGGTTGCGCCCGGCGCTGCGCAGGCTGTCAACGCCCTTGAAGCGGGCGATGGCCGCAAGCCAGGGGAGGAACGGACGACCCGGCTCGAACGTGGCACGCTTGAGGTGCAGCGCGGTGAGCGCTTCCTGCACCGCATCGTCCACCATCTCGGGGGAAAGGCGGCGGGCAAAGTAGCGGCGGAGCCAGCGCCCAGCCTCTTCCAGCAGGCGGCGGTAGGCGGCGGCGTCGCCAGCCAGGCTGGCTGCCATGGCGGCTTCCCAATCGTAGCCTGCGCCCTTGCGCGAGCTGGTAGTGGCGTGCCGGGCGATCTGCAGTTGGCTTGCCATTTGTTCCTCCTTGGCCTCTCGATGCACCAACAGTGCCCGAGCGATGGCAAGCCGACCACGCATCAGGTGGTTATATTATCAATGCATGTCAGGAATGAGTGGGCTTAAGATATTATTCTGCAAGGATAAATTCAGGCATATCGGCGCGTTTTGGCCGCAGTGCAGGCGCCAGTTCGCGCGTTGCGGGCAGATCCGGGGCCACATCGCCGGTGATCAGACGGGCGCCGCGCTGGTACGTGAGGTAGCTCCAGAGCCAGCTTATTCCCACCGAGATGCGGTTGCGGTGCCCGGTCAGGAACCAGATATGGGCGACGCACCAGAGCAGCCATGCGGGCAGGCCAGTCACCCGCAAACGGCCGAAGTCCGCGATGGCCCGGCTGCGCCCGATTGTCGCCATGTTGCCATAGTCGCGGTAGCGGAACGGCGGCACCGTGCGCCCCTGCAGCGCCGCGCGAATCGCGCGGGCGGCGTGCTGTCCCTGCTGCTTGGCGACGGGCGCGACGCCCGGCAAGGCCCGCCCTGCGGCATCGGTGCAGGCCGCGGTATCGCCGATCACGAAAACGGCAGGATCGCCCTCGGGATGGAGATCGGCACCCACCGGCACGCGGCCGGCGCGGTCAGCCTTGCAGCCCAGCCATTCCGCCGCGCGGCTGGCCATGACCCCGGCTGCCCAGATGGTCGTCCCGGCAAAGATCCGCTCGTCATCGACGATGACGCCCTCGCCATCGATATGGGTGACATCCGCCTCGAGCCGGACCTCGACGCCCAGTTCCTCGATTCCCTTGCGGGCCTTGGCCGATAGCTCCGGCGGGAAGGACGGCAGCAGGCGATCCCCCTTCTGCAGCAGCAGGATTCGCGAACAGTGCGGGGTGATATGGCGGAAATCCATGCTCACCGATTGGCGCGCGAGTTCGGCAATCGCGCCTGCCATCTCGACCCCGGTCGGCCCGCCGCCGATCACCACGAACGTCAGCAGCGCCTTGCGCTTGTCTTCATCGGTTTCGGTCTCGGCGCGTTCCAGCGCAAGCAGCACCCGGCGGCGGATGCGGGTGGCATCGTCGATCGTCTTGACGCCCGGCGCATAGGGCGCCCAGTCCTCGCGCCCGAAATAGCTGTGCGTGGCGCCGGTGGCGAAGATCAGCCAGTCATAGGCGAGCGGCTCACCGTCGCCGAGAATGACGCGGCGGCGCTCCTGATCGACACCATAGACCCGGTCGAGCAGCACACGCACGTTTTTTTGCCGCGCAAGGATGGCGCGGATCGAACCGGCGATATCTGCGGGCGAGAGGCCGGCGGTCGCGACCTGATAGAGCAGCGGCTGGAACAAGTGATGGTTGCGCTTGTCGATCAGGGTCACGTCGACCGGCGCACCGGCCAGCGCTTTGGCCGCCGCCAGCCCGCCAAACCCGCCCCCCACAATCACGACATGAGGGCGCCTGCCCGCCAGCGCCGCGGCATTATCGCCTGCTTCATCGACCATTGTCTTGCTCCCGCCTTGTACAAGGAGCGTTTCGTGAGGGGTCGATGGATTGTTACAGGATCAGGCCGAGCGCAGCAGCGGATCGGCTGCGAATGCGCCGATGAGATGATCGGCAACCGCCCGAACGCGGGCGGCGATGTAGCGCCCGGCCGGCATTACGAGGTGGATCGGCATATCCGTCGGAGGATGATCGGGCAGCACTTCAACAAGGCGGCCACTGGCAAGATCGTCTTCGAACAGCCAGCGCGCGTTGACGACGATGCCGATGCCAGCCAGCGCAGCGGCGCGCAGGGCGTCCGGGCTGTCGGCCCGGAAGGTCCCGCTCACTTCCACCTGCTGTTCCCGTCCGAGCACCCATTTGTTGCCCGTGGCCAGCAGCGAGTAGCTGAGGCAATTGTGCGCCGAGAGATCGGACGGCTGATGCGGCACGCCATATTCCTCGAGATAGGCAGGCGATGCCACCATGGCGCGGCGGGCCACGCCGATGCGCCGGGCGATCGAGCGGCTATCCCCGATCGCGCCGACGCGGATGGCGAAATCGAGATTGTCGGATACGAGGTTGAGCGCGTGATCGGACACTCTGAGATCGATTTCGATGCGCGGCTGGATACGCTGGAATTCCGCCAGCATCGCGATGACGCGCGACTGCGCGAGCGTGAGAGGCGCCGTCAATCGCACTTGTCCGCCCAGCGCGCCATGCAGGCCGACCGCGGCTTCCGCTTCGTCAATCGCCGCAAGTGCGCGAAGGGCCGCTTCGTAATAGGCTTGCCCTTCGCTGGTCAGCGCGATGGAGCGTGTGGTCCGCTTGAGCAGCGCGGCGCCCAGATGGCGTTCAAGCGCACCGACCTGACGCGAAACAGTCGATTGCGGCAATTCGAGACGCGCGGCAGCTTTGCTGAAGCTGGCCGCATCCGCAACGGTGATGAAAGTGCGCATCCAGCCGGTAAGATCGTTCACAATCCCCTCCTGCACGATCGGTCGATGCTGGTAAAGCACCAGACCGGTCCATTTCAGTGCAGTTAGATGCATTCAATGGATAAATCATATGTGAGGCACGCTGCTTGCGGCAGGCACGGTTGACGCTCATTGTTGTCAAGGCAACCCGATACGTTCTGCGACTCTGCCAGTGCCCCAAGGTGCTGTCGGGTCGCTGAGTGTGTGGCAGTTGCAGGCACAAGGCAGCTTAGCCATGGAAATGCATCAGGTCCGATACTTCCTGGCCGCAGCACGTCTGCTGAATTTTACGCGTGCTGCAATCGAGTGCAACGTCTCGCAGCCTTCGCTGACCAAGGCGATTCAGAAGCTCGAGGACGAATTCGGCGCGCCGCTGTTCCGGCGCGAGCGGGCGCGCACGCATCTGACCGAGCTGGGCAAGGCCATGCTGCCGCACCTCGAGCGCAGCTTCGAAGCCGCGCAGACCGCCAAGCAGATGGCACGCGGCATGGGCCGCGCCGAGATCGCACCGCTGACGCTGGGCGTCGCCCGTACCGTCGAGCACGCCATGCTGGAACGCGTGCTGGCGGAACTGGGCCAGAGCCTTTCCGGACTGGAGCTGGCGCTCGCCAATGGCTCCTCGCGCGAATTGATCGAGCTCGCCATGTCTGGCTCACTCGATCTGATCATCGTCGAAATGCCGGATGAAGCCCCCGAACGGCTCGATTGCTGGCCGTTGTTTGCAGATGAATGGCGCATCGTCACCCGCAGCGATCATCCCTTTGCCGCTGCCCCTCCCGCCTCGCCCGCGGCGCTCGAAGAGGAAGCCTGGATCGATCTGGCCGGCGATGGCTGCGCGACCCTGGCGCGGATCGCAACGCAAGTCGGTGCGGCGATCGAGGTGCGGCATCAGGCGCAAGGCGCCATGCAGCTCAGGCAGATGGTGCAGGCCGGGCTTGGTTGCGGCTGGACTCCTCGCAACCTCGCCGTGCCGCCGCTTGCAGCAACCGAGCTGCCGTTCGGATCGGTGGAGACGCGCTTCGTGCTCGCCTCGGTTGCGGGGCGGCGCCGTTCGGTGGCGGCCGAGGCGTTCCTGCGGGTCGCCCGAGCGCAGGACTGGGCGCTTGCCGACGCAGATGCCAAAATGGCTGCATCATAGGGACCGCGCATAGACTCTATGCATCGCAGTGCGTTTCCCCTGCAGGCAAACAACGACTATGCCATCATAATGGAACGTCCCACCCCTTCCCCTCTTCCACTGGGCCCCCAGCTGGCGCAAATCCGGCGCAGCAATCCAGACCTCGGCCCGTTTTTCGATGAGATCGTGATCGCCCTGCGCGGGGCAGGTGTAGGCGCATCAGCCCCGAAGGTGGGCGAGATGTTTCCCGATTTCTCGCTGCCCACCGTGCAGGGCAGCTATCGCCGGTTGGGCGATCTGCTCGACAAGGGGCCGGTGATCGTGAACTTCAGCCGCGGGCGCTGGTGTCCCTATTGCGTGCACGAGGTTTCTGCCTGGGCCGACATGCTGCCGGAGCTGGCGGCGGCTGGTGTCCGCTTTGTCGAGATCACGGGTGAAACCGGCGGCGGCGCGCGCGCGCTGGGCGACATCCTTGCCGCCTCACCCCATGCGGATGTTGCCGAAGTGCTGTGCGATGTCGACCACGGCGTCGCGCTGTCGCTCGGCCTTGCCTTCTTTGCGGGTGATCCACTGCTTGATTTCTATCAGGAGATGGGGCTCGACATGCACCAGCTCTATGGCTCGCCGAGCGGTTTTCTCCCGGTACCGGCCACTTTTGCACTCGATCCGGCTGGCCGTGTCCGGTTTGCCTATGCCGACGTCGATTTCCGCGAACGCGCGGAGCCGGCCGACGTCCTTGCCGCGCTGCGCGAAGGCTGAGCCTTACCAGCGCAGCAATGGCGGGGTGACAAAGCGGATCACCGTCGCCGCCAGCAGCATCGCCGCCGGATAGACCGAGGTAACGAACGCCATCGTCTGCGAAGGGCAGAACAGGCTGTAGGCAAAGGTGCCGAGCGCCGCCGCGCTCCAGCCGGTCAGCCAGCCGGCGCGTGCCAGATCGGTAGGCGCAGCGCGGCGCATCCACAGCACAAGCCCCGCACCGACGAGGAGCGAGGTGACGAACGAGATGCCGAAGCACCGCATGGTGATGAGCGGCGTCAGTTCAGCGAAACTCGTCCGCCGCCCCGAAACGATGCCATTCAGCAGCAGGCCCATGAGGCCGACAGGCATGATGGCGAGGACCATTGTGCCAAGGACTGTCGCCCCCTGATCGGCGCGGCCAGGAACCGCAGCGCGCAGCGCAGCGACGAGCAGGAACAGGCCGCCCGTCAGCAAGGCTGCCCCGCGCGCCAGCACGATCGGCGCGGGATGCAGGACCATAACATCCGCTCGAAAGCCGAATGTCAGCCACACCCCGCCGATGGCCAGCACCGTCAGGCCGAGCCCGACAGCCACACCGCGCCACAGACGCAGCGGCGCGACTGGCCGCAGATCGCCGACCAGCGCCTCGATCGTCTGTTCGATGGACGGCTCGTCCGGATCGAGGGCCATGACACTTCCTTCGTTGCACCACCAAGCCCGAAAAACAAAGGCCGGGCCCGGGATCACCAGATGAACTGGCTACCGGTTCCCGGCCACGTTGCATCTTTGCCCGCGCCCCGCAAGACCGGCCCGCGTTGATGCGGGCCGGTCGCTGCGCGGAGCAGGCGGCGCGGGTTCAGCCCCGGCGCAGCAGACGGTCGAGCGAGATCGCTCCACCGCCCTTGGCGATGAGCGGCAGGAGAAGTGCCGCCCAGCTCAGGTGCGTCGGCCAAGCATCGGGATAGACGAAGACCTCGATCACGGTTGTCATGCCAAGGAGGCCAAGGGCCGCAAAGCGCGTGCCGAGGCCAAGAACCAGCAGGATCGGAAAGAGGTGCTCCGCATAGGTCGCCATGGGGGCGGCCAGTTCCGGTGGCACGAACGGCAGTTTGTAATCGGTATCGAACAGGTAGTAGGTGCTGTCGGTGATCGTCAGCCAGCCTTCCACCTTGGTTCGACCGGACTGAAAGAACACCGCCGCGATGCCCAGCCGCGCCACAAGCAGCAGCAGGGATTCGGGCAGCACGCGCCCGGCAAGCTCGGCCAGCCGGTTGTAGACGGTAACGAGAGCGGTCATGCGGGGATACCTTTATGGATCCGGCAGGCGCCCCGGTCAGCCGGAGCGCCCTGCCGCGCTCAGTGCGCCTTGGGGGTCAGCGAACCGTTGCCCTTGGGCGTCTTGATCGAAGTGCAGGTGCCAGCCTTGACCAGCGTCCAGGCGTTGCCCTGATAATCGACCTTCGAGGTGCCGGCGCAGCTGGTGCCCGGACCCGCGGCGCAATCGTTCTTGCCGGCCTTGGCGACGCCATAGCACTTTTCCATGGCGGGCTTGGCATCGGCGGCGTGGGCAGCACCGGCAACAAGGCCGAGAGCGATCGAAGCGGCGAAAGCGGTTGCAGCAATCTTCATGACGTAATCCTTTTTGAACGGTTGAACCACAGGGGTGGAAATGCAGGAACTGAGAGGCCGGGCGCGCAGTCTGCCGCGTCCTTGCCTCGTGTCCGGAAGTATTCGCGCCGGCCACGTTGACCAGTTCGCCACCTGCACAATGGCGGTTACACAGCTGCAGCATTTTTTCGGCGCGGGTGGACCTCGCAGGCGGGAAATTCTAGGGAAGCGCCGAAAAAATCACCGTGATGAAAGGACAATCGGCCCCATGCGGAATTTTGCGCTGGAGGTGTACTTCTCGAAGTGGGAATTCGCCGCGAAGTATCACCTCACCGCATCCGATGCGCAGAGCATGACCGTCTCGCAGCTGCTCGCGCATGCCTCGGCTGAAGACCTTGCGCGGTTCGACAACCTTCATCTGGGTTATACCAAAACCTTCGGCGCGGAGCCGCTGCTGCACGAGATCGCGAAGACTTACGACGGGATCGCCGAGGATCAGCTGCTGTGCTTTGCAGGCGCGCAGGAAGGCATCTATGTCGCCATGCAAGTGCTGCTGACGCCCGCGGACCACTGCATCGTGATCACCCCGAACTATCAGTCGGCCGAGACGATTCCGCTTTCGATCTGCGCAGTGACCGGGGTCGCGCTGGATGAAGAGGCAGGCTGGGCGCTCGATCTCGATGCCGTGCGCGCGGCGCTCAGGCCCAACACGAAGCTCATCTCGATCAACTTCCCCAACAACCCCACCGGCGCGATCCCCTCGCCGGAAACCTTCGCCGCGCTGATCGACCTGTGCCGCGCGCGGGGGATCTGGCTGTTCAGCGATGAAGTCTACCGCCTGATCGAACACCACCCGGATGCGCGCCTGCCGCAAGTGGCCGATGTCTACGAACGCGGCGTGTCGCTCAATGTGATGTCGAAGTCCTATGGACTGCCGGGCTTGCGCATCGGCTGGCTGGCCTGCCAGGACCGCGCGTTCCTGCAAGCGTGCGAGCACTACAAGCACTATCTCTCGATCTGCAATTCGGCGCCCTCCGAACTGCTCGCGGAAATCGCACTCAAGGCGCGCGAGGTGATCGTCGGGCGCAATCGCGATCTGGCCCACCACAACCTTGGGCTGCTTGACGCGTTCTTCGCGGACTTCCCGGGCCTGTTCGATTGGCGCCGTCCGGATGGCAGCTGCGTCGCCTTCATCCGCTACAAGGGCGCCGATGGGGCTGAGCGCTTCACCGAGCGGCTGGTCGAGGAGACTGGCGTGCTGCTGCTGCCCTCCAGCATCTATCACTCCGAGCTTGGCCCGGTGCCGCAGGACCATTTCCGCATTGGCTTTGGCCGCAGCAATCTGCCTGAGGGACTGACGGTGTTTCGCGAATGGCTGATGCGGAACCGGCCATGAGCAGGATTTTTTCCGCCGCACACAAAAAATGTGAGCTGCCTGTAACCGCAGTTGGACGTCAATCGAATATGACGATGCCATCCCGGCGCAAAATTCGGAGACGACCCATGACCACCCTGAAGACCGGCCTTGCCATCGCCGCCAACGCTGCCCTTATCGCCGCCGCCATGGCGGTTGCCCCCACCCCCGCCATCGCCAAGGGCAAGTCCGCCCAGGTCGTGCACTGCTACGGCGTGAACACCTGCAAGGGCACCTCGGACTGCGCTGCTGGCGCTCACAGCTGCAAGGGCCAGAATGAATGCAAGGGCCAGGGCTTCAAGGCTCTGACCAAGAAGGCCTGCGCTGCGCAGGGTGGCAGCCTGACCGAGCCCAAGTAAGCGGCTCCCTCAGCTCAGCCACCACCCTCACGGCTGATGCTGCCACGACTTGACCGGGGCTCCTTGTCCCAACTGCCCAATTGCGCCGCACCCCCTCCCCGGCGCACCATGGAGCCCCGGCCTTCTTTGCTGCAAGACACCATCCTTTCCCGAGACCCCACATGACCGAGGCGCGCAATGTCTGAGAGACTGGTCGGATTTGGCCTTGGCATGCGCAGACCGCACTACCGGTCCTATATCGACGGCACCGCGCCCGTTGATTTCATCGAGGTGATCTCGGAAAACTTCATGATCCCCGGCGGCAAGCCGCTCGATACGCTGACGAAGGCACGCGGCAACTATCCGCTCGCCCTCCACGGCGTTTCGATGTCGATCGGCTCTGCCGATGGCCTGAGGGACGATTACCTCCGTGAACTTCGCCGCCTTGTCGACATGATGGAGCCCGCTGTGGTCTCGGACCACTTGTGCTGGACCCGGATCGACGGCTTCAATTCGCACGACCTGCTGCCGGTGCCCTATACCGAGGAAGCGCTGGACGTGGTCTGCCGCAATATCGACCGCGCGCAGGAAGCGCTTGGCCGCCGCATGCTGTTCGAGAACCCCTCCAGCTACATCAACTTCCCCGGTGCGATGACCGAATGGGAATTCCTTGCGCAAATGACCCGGCGCACCGGCTGCGGCCTGCTGCTCGATGTCAACAACATCTACGTCAGCGCGCAGAATCACGGTTTCGCCGCCGCCGACTATCTGGCGGGCATTCCCATGCACGCGATCGGGCAGATCCACCTCGCCGGCCATGTGCAGGGCGAGCATCTGCTCATCGACACGCACGACCAGCCGGTGCCGGACGAAGTCTGGGCGCTCTACCGCGCGGCAACCGCGCTTGCCGGCCCGGTGCCGACAATGATCGAGCGCGACGACAACATCCCCGATCTGGAAGAACTCTGCGCCGAACTCGACATCGCGCGCGGCATCGCCGCCGATGAAAGGATCGCGGCATGAGCCTGCTCGCCCTGCAGCGCGATTTCCGCGACTGGCTGGTGACCGGCGAGGAAAGCGCCGCCGCCGCACTGGGCGGCGGGCCGGGCACGGCGGTCTACCAGAACAACTACCGCGTCGCGCTGGTCTCCAGCCTCGCCGAAACATTCCAGCGCCTCGTGCTCTGGCTGGGCGAGGAAGACTTCGAGATGGCCGCTGCGCGCTACATCGATGCCCGCCCGCCTTCGAGCTGGACGCTCGATGCCTATGGCGAGGACTTCACCGATTTCGTCGCGACGCTCTGGCCCGATGATCCGGAAGTGGCCGAAATCGCGCTGATCGACTGGACCGTCGGCCAGGTTTTCGTGGGCATGGACAGTTTTGCGCTCTGCGCTGAGGGGCTTTCGGTGGCGGACTGGGAAACTGCCGTCATCCACACGGTTCCTTCGCTGCTCGTCATGCCGATCCGGACCAACGCCGACGCGATCTGGCAGGCGCTCGCCACCGGGGAAACGCCGCCGCCAGCAGAACTTGTAGAGCGCGGCACGGCCCTGCTCGTCTGGCGACAGGGCCTTGAACCCGTGTTCCGCCGCGCCGAAGCGCATGAACGCGATGTGCTGGCATGGTCCGCAGCTGGCGAAGGTTTTGCCGCGGTCTGCGCGCGTCTGGCCGATACGCTGGGCGAGGAAGCGGCGGTAACGACCGCTGGTACGCTGCTTGGCCGCTGGCTCGCTGAAGGCATGATCGCCGCCGTCGGCTAGAGGCTGATGCACTCGCATCGTGAACGAGCATACGTCGCACGGGCCCGCGCCCGCTGCGGCGTTCTTGCATGTATTTCTTGCACATGCGCTGCGGCTTCATCCATTCCCACCTGGAATGAACACTATCGCAACGGCGATGCTACTGTCGGTCTGCAGCATGGATCATACCGTTTCCCGCGGCCAAGGCCCCACCAACCCAGAGGAGATTGCCATGATCAAGGTCCACCTTTTTGCCACGCCCAACAGCGTCAAGGTTCCTCTCGCGCTGGAGGAGGCCGGGCTTCCCTATGAACTGGTGCGCGTGAATGTCCGCGCCGGCGAGCAGCGCGATCCCGCCTTCGTCAGCCTCAATCCCAATGCCAAAGTGCCGGTGCTGGTCGATCCCGATGGCCCGGACGGTGAGCTGGTCCTGACCGAAAGCGCTGCCATTCTCGTCTACATCGCCGAAAAGACCGGCAAGATGCTCCCGGCAAGCGGCACGGCGCGCGCCCGCGTGTTCGAACAGCTGCTGTTCCACGCCTCCGCGCTGAGCCCCAACTTCGGCAATGCCGGCTGGGCCCGCGGCGCAGAGAACGAAGGCGCGCAGGCCCGCTTCACGCCGGAAGCCAACCGCCTGACCGATCTCCTTGAGGCGAAACTCGCCACGCAGCGGTTCGTCGCGGGCGATGACTTCTCGATCGCCGACATCGCGCACTGGGGCTGGTTCTGGCGCCGCGGCTTTGCCGGCATCGATTTCGAGAACCGGCCGAACCTGCAGCGCTGGTACGACGAACTGGCCGCGCGGCCGGCCTTCGTCACCGCCGAAGCGCGGGTGAACGCCCTCCTCGGCTGACGCGCCGACATCCTTTCGGGGCGCCGACGTCCCCAACGGTGCCCTCGGCCCGGCCACCTCTCCCCCGGGTGGCCGGGCCTTCAGTTTTCGGCAAAACAGCCCGCCACCTCGCCCAGCACCTGCTGCAGGCGCGGCGCGACGAAATCGAGGAAGGCCCTCAGTTTCAGCGGCTGGCTGCGCTGGCGGCGATGTACCAGCTGGACCGGCACCGCGTCGCACCCGAGGTGCGTGAGCAGCGGCACGACCTGTCCATCGTTCACCGCTGCTGCTGCCTGATAGGACATGACCCGCGCCACCCCGACACCAGCGGCGGCGGCTTCGATGATCGCATCGGCGGTGTTGACCGAGAAACGCGGCACGATCTCCACCGTGCGCGCTGCAGCCCCTGCGCCGATCCGCCAGCTGCGCCAGGTCTGCAGGCCCTCGAAGGCGATGCAATCATGCCGCGCCAGATCTTCGGGCTGTTCGACCGGGCCGCGCCGCGCGAGATAGGCGGGGCTTGCGCAGACCACCCAGCGGATATCACCCAGTTTGCGGGCGACCAGATCGCTGTCAGGCAGCTGGCCGACGCGCACCGCCACGTCAACATGCGCCTCGACCAGATCGATGTTCGAATCCGAAAGCACCAGCCGCACGGTCACATCGGGATAGACCGCAAGAAACGCATGGACCACCGGCGCCACGTGGAGCTTGCCGAACATGATCGGCGCCGTGACCATCAGCTCGCCGCGCGGCGCGCGATACTCGCCGCTGGCCGCGCGTTCGGCATCTGCCAGATCGTCGAGTACGCGGCGGGTGGCCGCAACGAAAGCCTCGCCCGCTTCGGTCAGGATCAGCTTGCGGCTGGTCCGCACCAGCAGCTGCGCGCCAAGGTGTGCTTCGAGATCGGAAACCCGGCGGCTGATGGTGGGCAGCGGCGTGTTCAGGGCGCGCGAGGCGGAAGACAGGCTGCCGCCGTCGACCGCCGCGAGAAGAGTGCGCATCGCCTCGAACCGGTCCATCAGGGCATTCCGTTTTCTGGAAGGAAGGATTGCCAAGGTAGCGGATACTGCCGCTCAGCGGAAGGTCCTACTTGGAAGTCACCGGCCGAACTGGCCCGCTCCCACGGAAAGGTCTCCCCCCAAATGTCGCGCATTCCCACCCCGGCCACTGTCGCCGACGCGCCCGAAGCCTCGCAGCCGCTGCTTGAAGCGGTCAACAAGGCGCTCGGCACCGTGCCCAATCTCCACCGCCTCGTTGCCACCAGCCCGGCCGCGCTCGAAGGCTATCTCGCGATGAACGGCGCGCTGGCCAAGGGCAAGCTGCCCGCCCCGACCCGCGAACGCATCGCGCTCGCCGTCGCCGAACTCAACGGCTGCGACTACTGCCTCTCGGCCCACACCTACCTCGGCAAGAACCTCGCGAAGCTCGACGACGCCGAAATCACCGCCAACCGCAGCGGCGCTTCGAACGATCCCAAGGCCGATGCCGCGGTGCGCTTTGCCGTGCAACTGGTGAAGACGCGCGGCCATGTCGGCGCCGCAGACGTCGAAGCGGTTCGCACCGCCGGATACACCGACGCACAGCTGCTCGAGATCGTCCAGCACGTCGCGCTCAACACCTGGACCAACTACGTCAACTCGGCCTTCGCGACCGAGATCGACTTCCCGGTCGTCACCGCGCGCTTCGCGGCTTGACGTCCCCTGCGGGCGCCTCGCTTCCCCCTCCCGGCAGGCGCCCGCCACCCCATAACGGAACCAACAAGGAAAACGCCCCATGTCCCTAAAGGCACGCCTCCTGACTGTCGCCGTCTCCGCCTCGGTCCTCGCCGTCAATGTCGTCGCATCATTCCCCGCGCTGGCCCGGCCAGCCGCTCCGGCCCCCGCTGCAAGCCACGTCATTCCAGCGCAGCCGGTGTTTTATCGGACCGTCAAGGTCGACGGGCTCGACATCTTCTACCGCGAGGCCGGAGATCCACGCAAACCCACGATCCTGCTGCTCCACGGCTTCCCTTCTTCGAGCCACATGTTCCGCGATCTGATCCCACTGCTCGCCGATCGCTATCATGTCGTCGCGCCGGATTACCCGGGGTTCGGCCGTTCGTCGCAGCCCGCCCCCGCCGACTACGCCTATACCTTCGATCATCTCTACGAGACGGTCGATCACTTCACCCGCGCCGTCGGCGTCACGAAGTTCGCGGTCTATATCCAGGACTACGGCGCACCGGTCGGGCTGCGCTTTGCGCTGCGCCAGCCGGAGCGCGTGACCGCACTCATCGTGCAGAACGGCAATGCCTATGACGTCGGCCTTTCCCCCGCATGGGCACCGATCAAGGCGCTCTGGGCCAATGATACCGCCGAGACGCGGGAAGGGGCCGCTGCCTTCCTCACCCGCAAGCTCACAACGTTCCAATACAGCGCCGGGGTGCCTGCCGACCGCGTCAACCCCGATGCGATCGACAACGATCAGGCGATCCTCGATCGGCCCGGCAACCGCGAAATCCAGCTTGCGCTGTTTGCCAACTACCAGACCAATGTCGCGCTCTACCCGGCCTTCCACGAGGCTTTCCGCAAGCACCAGTTCCCCACTCTGGTCGTGTGGGGGAAGAACGATCCGATCTTCACTGTCGCCGGGGCCGAAGCTTTTGCGCAAGACCTGCCCATGGCGAAGCTGCGGCTGATCGATGCCGGCCACTTCGCGCTTGAAACCAAGGCTGATGAGATCGCCGGCGAAATCCGGGCGTTCATGGCAGCAGAAGTCGGCCAGCGCGCGGCCCGCTGATCGGCCGTCGCCGCATCGCAGCCTGCAGCCAACCGGCTGTAGCGCTGCGGTGCGGCGTTACGGTATGCTGGCGCCACGCGACTCCGCGTCTCCCCCGCCGCCCGGCGCTCAGCAGGAACCGACCCAGATGGAATCGATTGGCGCCGATCTTCGCGCGATGCAGCGCACGCCGCTTCATGCCAGCCATGTCGAAGCGCTACGCGCCGCCGGCACGATCAAGACCTACCCCGCCGGCACGATCATGGCCCGGCCCGGAGACCCCGCCGATACCTTCACCTATGTCGAGGAAGGCGAGATCGAGGTCGTCAATCCCATCACCGATGAACGGCACCTGCCCTCCACGCTCGGCCCCACGCAGTTCATGGGCGAGATTTCCTTTCTCAGCGGCGGCACCGTCTCGATGGCCATGCGCGCGGCGCAGGACACGCGGGTGATCGAAGTCCCGCGCGAGGCGATGCTGGCGCTCATGTCGCAGATCCCGGAAATGTCGGACATCGTGATCACCGTGCTCGCCGCGCGCCGCCGCCGCCAGCTGGATGAGCGCGACAGCTCGCTCCAGCTGATCGGCGAGGACGAGGACGCTGCCGTCCGCCGCGTCGCGCAGTTCGCCAGCCGCAATCGCATTCCCTATCGTTCGCTGAAGCTCGGCAGCGAGGAAGCGCTGGCCGCCGCGCAGGCCTGCTCGCTCACGGCGGGCAGCCCGGCGGTGATCTTCGGGCGCGACACCGTGGTGACCGACCCGACACCCGACAGGATCGCCCACCTGCTCGGCATCAACCGCGAGCTGCAATACGACGAGGCCTTCGACGTGATCATCGTCGGCGGCGGGCCTGCAGGCGTCGCGGCAGGCGTCTATGCCGGGGCCGAAGGGCTCTGCGCGCTGGTGATCGAGGACCTCGCCATCGGCGGGCAGGCCGGCACCTCCAGCCGGATCGAGAACTACATGGGCTTCCCCACCGGCATTTCGGGCGGCGATCTCGTCTGGCGCGGCGAAGTGCAGGCGATGAAGTTCGGCACCCGCTTTGCCCTGCCGCGCCGGGTACTCGCGCTCGAACAGCTCGATGATGGCCAGTTCTGCGCCACGTTCGACAATGGGCAACGCGTGCGCGGCAAGGCCGTGGTTGTGGCGACGGGGGTGCAGTATCGCCGCCTGCCGATCCCGCGCCTTGCCGAATTCGAGGGCGCGGGCATCTATTACGCCGCGACCGAGATCGAGGCGCGCTATTGCAAAGGCACGCAGGCGGTGATCATCGGCGGGGGCAATTCGGCGGGGCAGGCGGCGATGTACCTCAGCCGTACGGCGCACTGCACGCACGTGGTGGTACGTGGCCCTTCGCTCGCGCTGTCGATGTCGAGCTATCTGTCCGGGCGCCTGGAGGCCGATCCCGCCATCCAGATCGACTACAATTCCGAAGTCGTCGCGCTCCACGGCGGTGCGCATCTCGAAGGGGTGACCTTGCGCAACGCGAAGACCGGCGAGACGCAAGACATCCCCACGCGCGCGCTGTTCATCATGGTCGGCGCCGCGCCCAACACCGAATGGCTTTCGGGCCTCGTCGACCTTGACGACAAGGGCTTCGTGAAGACCGGGCCGGCCGTAGGCGCCGCCTCGCCTTATGCCACCTCGCACCCCGACATCTTCGCGGTGGGCGATGTCCGCTCGGGCTCGGTCAAGCGCGTGGCTTCAGCCGTGGGCGAAGGCTCGGTGGTGATCTCGAAAGTATGGGACTACGTGAACAGCGGCGGCTGAGCCCGATCCGTTGCAGGGGGCAACTTAAAACTCCACCAATGCGGTTGAGATTCTTCTCGCAAGCCTCTCCGAGCCGTGGTAATGTTATACCATAAATCGTCGTACGGCCCGTGTTGCTTGCATCGGGATTGTTCGTTTCGGCCCCGCTGCTCGCCTTCGCAACCCGGTCTGTCCGGCACAGCCGAGGAGAGCATGCGATGGCCTACCTTACACCTGAGACCAGTCGGCGGCGGATCGTCGCGCTAGGCGCTGTCGGCGCCGTGCACGGCGTGATGGCGGTGGTGCTGCTCACCGGCTTTGCCGGCGGGATCATCGAGAAGATCAAGCCGAAAGACTGGACCAAGGCCTGGACCTATATGCCACCGCCACCCCCGGCGCCGAGCCCCACACCCGATGTGAAGCCCCTGCCGCATACCCGCGATACCACACCCAGGCCCGATCCGACGCTGCCGTTGCCGCCCATCGGCGATCCGGGCCTCCACATCGATCCCGGCCCGCTGCCGCCGATCGGATCGGAGCTTGGCGGCGGGACCCTACCGCCGCTGCAGCCGCCCACGCCTAGCCCCAGCTTCACCCCGCGCGCGGCCAAGCCGCTCGGCATGCCGGGCAAATGGGTTTCGGATGCGGATTACCCGACCAGTGCCCTGCGCCGCGGCCAGCAGGGGGCTTCCGCGTTCGAGCTGACCATCGGCCCGGACGGGCGCGTGCGCGATTGCCGGATCACCCGCTCCAGCGGCTCGGCCGATCTCGACGCGGCGACCTGCGCGAAAGTCGGCGAGCGCGCCAGCTTCACGCCCGCGCGCGATGAACACGGCGATCTGGTGGCGGGGCGCTATTCCGGCGTGATCCGCTGGCGCATTCCGGAGTAATTGGCCCCAAACTCTCGTTGCAATGCAGCAAGATCGCGGCTTACCATCCCGCCCGGGCATGGAGGGCTCGCGATCTTGCCGTTTACCTGTGATCTTGGCGGCGAACGGCACGGCTTTGCGGACCTCAAGGCCGTGCTCGCCGCCGCAAGCCCGGCGCGGTCGGGCGATGAACTGGCCGGGCTAGCCGCCGCCAGCGCCACGCGCAGGGTGGCCGCGCGCTGGGTGCTGGCCGATCTGCCGCTCAAGGTGTTCCTCAGCGAAGCGGTCGTGCCCTACGAGCAGGACGAAGTCACCCGGCTGATCATCGACAGCCACGATACCGCCGCCTTCGCGCCGATTGCCCACCTCACCGTCGGCGGCTTTCGCGACTGGCTGCTGAGCGAAGCTGCGGACGAAGCCGCGCTCGCCGCCATCGCCCCCGGCGCGACGCCGGAAATGGCAGCGGCGGTTTCCAAGCTGATGCGCAATCAGGACCTGATCGCGGTGGCGCAGAAGATCCGCGTGGTGACTGCCTTCCGCTCCACCATCGGCCTTCCAGGCCGCCTCTCCACCCGACTCCAGCCCAACCACCCGGCAGACGATCCGCGCGGGATTGCCGCAGCGGTGCTCGATGGCCTGCTCCACGGCGTGGGCGACGCGGTAATCGGGGTGAACCCCGCCACCGACAGCGTGCCCGCCGCCACCACCCTCATCCGCATGCTCGACGAACTGCGACAGGCCTATGCGATCCCGACGCAGACTTGCGTCCTCACCCACGTGACCAATGCGCTCGCTATCATGGAGCGTGGCGCGCCGGTCGATCTGGTGTTCCAGTCGGTCGCGGGGAGCGAGGCGGCCAATGCGGGCTTTGGGATCGACCTTGCCATCCTGCGCGAGGCGCACAGCGCGGCTCTGGCGCTGGGGCGCGGCACGGTGGGCCGGAACGTGATGTATTTCGAGACCGGGCAAGGCTCCGCGCTCTCCGCCAATGCCCACCACGGCGTCGACCAGCAGACGATGGAGGCGCGTGCCCATGCCGTCGCGCGCGCGTTCGATCCGCTGCTCGTCAACACCGTCGTCGGCTTCATCGGGCCGGAATACCTCTACGACGGCAAGCAGATCATCCGCGCCGGGCTCGAAGACCACTTCTGCGGCAAGCTGCTCGGCCTGCCGATGGGCTGCGACGTCTGCTACACCAACCATGCAGAGGCCGATCAGGACGACATGGACAGCCTGATGACCCTGCTCACCGTGGCAGGCTGCAGCTTCCTGATCTGCGTGCCGGGCAGCGACGATGTGATGCTGTCCTACCAGAGCCTCTCCAACCACGACGCGCTTTACCTGCGCAGCGTGATGGGCCTGCGCCCCGCGCCGGAGTTCGAGGCATGGCTGGCCGAAGTCGGCATCGCCGCGCCCGATGGCAGGCTGCGCGCGCTGACGGACGGCGCTTCACCGTTCGTGCGGCGGCTGGCGGAGACCCTTTCTTGAGCGAGATCGTGCCGGGCGAGCTCTGGGCGAAGCTGCGGCGGACCACCCCGGCGCGGATCGCGCTCGGGCGGGTCGGGCATGCCTTGCCGCTGGCCGAAGTGCTCGATTTCCAGCTTGCCCATGCCCGTGCGCGCGATGCGGTGCACGCGGCTTTGGACTCCGCAGCGCTGGCAGCGGAACTGGCGCCAATGCCAGTGCTGCAGGCAGAAAGCGATGCGCCGGACCGGGCGACCTATCTGCGCCGCCCGGATCTGGGCCGCCAGCTTTCAGCAAGGTCCGCCGCGCTACTGGCTGAAGCAGGCGGGCGCTGCGATGTCGTCTTCGTGATCGGCGACGGGCTTTCCGCAACCGGCGTGCAGGCGGGCGCGGCGCAGCTGGTGCGCGCCTGCGCAGCCGAGCTTGGCGGCCTCATCATCGGCCCAGTCGTCATTGCTCATCAGGCCCGCGTGGCGCTGGGCGATCCCATCGGCGCAGCACTCGGCGCGCGGGTCTGCGTCATGATCATCGGCGAGCGCCCCGGTCTCAGCGTGCATGACAGCCTCGGCATCTACATGACCTTCGCCCCCCACCCGGGCCGCACCGACGCCGAGCGCAACTGCATTTCCAACATCCACGGCGCGGGCGGACTCTCCCTGCAGGAGGCCGCGCGCACGTTGGGCTGGCTGCTCCGCGAGGCGCTGCGGCGCGAGCTTTCCGGCGTCGCGCTGAAGGACGACCAGACCCCTGCCCTTCCGTTCGAGGACTCCGCTCCCGCATGAGCACACCCCAGCTGCAGAAAAGCCTCGGCGCGTTCCAGCTCTGGGCGATTGCCGTGGGGCTGGTCATCTCGGGCGAGTATTTCGGCTGGAGCTATGGCTGGGCGAGCGCGGGGACCTTGGGTTTCCTCGTCACCACCATGGCGGTGGCGGCGATGTACATCGCCTTCATCTTCTCGTTCACCGAGCTGACCACCGCGATCCCGCACGCAGGCGGCCCCTTCGCCTATGGCCTGCGCGCGTTCGGGCCTCTGGGCGGCGCGGTGGCGGGCTTTGCCACGCTGATCGAGTTCCTCTTCGCACCGCCTGCCATCAGCCTCGCCATCGGCGCCTATCTCCATGTGCAGTTTCCGGGTCTGGAGCCCAAGCATGCTGCGCTCGGCGCCTATGCCCTGTTCATGGCGCTCAATATCGTCGGCGTGCAGATCGCGGCGAGCTTCGAAGTGGTGGTCACGCTGCTCGCCGTCGGCGAACTCGTCGTGTTCATGGCCGTGGTGCTGCCCGCCTTCCGCTGGTCGAACTTCCTTGCGGGCGGCTGGGCCGGACAGGACCATTTCAGCATGGCGGCGGTGGGCGGCATCTTCGGCGCGCTGCCCTTCGCGATCTGGTTCTTCCTCGCCATCGAAGGCGTCGCCATGGCTGCGGAAGAAGCCAAGGAGCCGCGCCGGACGATCCCCACAGCCTATATTTCCGGCATCCTCACGCTGACGGCGCTGGCCTTCGGGGTCATGCTGTTCGCCGGCGGATCGGGCAGCTGGGCTGAGCTTTCCAGCCTCAACGATCCGCTGCCACAAGCGATGAAGCGCGCGGTGGGCGCTTCCAGCGGGTGGCTGCACATGCTGGTCTGGCTCGGGCTGTTCGGCCTTGTCGCCTCGTTCCACGGGATCATCATGGGCTATGCCCGCCAGATCTTCGCGCTCGGGCGCGCGGGCTATCTGCCGGGCGCGTTCGCGCGGCTGCACCCCCGGTTCAACACGCCGCATGTGGCGACGCTGGCGGGCGGCGTGGTGGGCGTGGCTGCGATCTACAGCGATGCCTTTGTCAGCATCGCGGGCCAGTCGCTCACCGCCAGTGTGGTGACGCTGTCCGCCTTCGGGGCGCTCCTCATGTACATCGTCTCGATGGCCGCGCTGTTTCGCCTGCGCCGCAGCGAACCCGATCTGGTGCGCCCCTTCCGCGCGCCGCTCTATCCCTTCGCCCCGGCCTTCGCGCTTGGCATGGCGAGCTTCGCGCTCATCACCATGGCGTGGAACAACCGCGAACTGGCGGCGATCTTTGCCGGGCTGATGGCGGTGCTGGTCGCGGGCGCGCTGCTGCTGCGCCGCCGGGATGCCGCCTGAATGGTGCGCGTGCTGGTCGCACTGCTGTTTCTGCTCGGTGCTACCGCCGCGCGTGCGGAAACGCCGGTCTGGCAGGCTCGCGCCACCGCCGCCGCCGAAACGCTCGAGCGCCTGTGGGGCACGTCCGATGGCTGGACGGCGAGCGAGAACTGGCAGCGCTTCCCCATCACCGACGTGCTGATGGACTACCAGCGCCGCACCGGCGACACGCGCTGGCAGGGCAAGATCGCCGCCGCCGTGCGCAACCGCGCCGGGCGCTATCTCAATGACGATGATCTCTGGGCGGTGATCGCCAGCGTCGATGCATGGCAGACGGACCGCGATCCCGAACTGCTGGCCTGGGCCGCCGCCAACTACAGCCGCATCGTTACCGACCATTGGGACGATCACTGCGTCGGCGGCCTGTGGTGGGACCCGAAGCACAGCTACAAGAACGCCATCACCAACGAACTGCTGCTCACCGCCTCGACCCGGCTCTATCTGGCAACTGGGCAGGAGGCCTACCGCGACTGGGCGCTGCGCACATGGAGCTGGTTCGCCGCCTCTGGCATGATCGGCCCCGATGCACTGGTGAACGACGGGCTCGATGCGCAGTGCCACAACAACGGCGCGCCGCGCTATACCTACAATCAGGGCGTCATGCTCGGCGGGCTGAACGACCTCACCGCCATCACCGGCGATCCGCATTATCGGGATGCCGCTCTGCGCACTGCGCTGGCGGCGACCCGCATGCTGGTGACGCCGCAGGGCCTGCTCACCGAGCCCTCCGATGATCTCGGCAGGGATGGGCCGATGTTCAAGGGTGTGTTCGCCTACCACCTCGGCCATCTGGTAGAGGCCATGCCCGATAGCCCCGAACGCTCCGAACTGCGGGCATGGCTCGCCCGCAACGGCGAAGCAGTCTGGGCACTGAGCGCCGGGGGCACCCAGCCGGTGGACGGGCTGTGGCGCGGGGGATCGGGACAGACGGGCGCGGCGGCGCAGGCTTCAGCGGTGGCGCTGTTCCTTGCGGCCGGATCCTGAAAACGCGGCGCACGGGCCCCCAAAGGGGTGGTTTCGGATTGATCTGCCTGGTGATTGGTGCGGTCGAGAAGACTCGAACTTCCACGGGCTTTCGCCCACAACGACCTCAACGTTGCGCGTCTACCA
>NZ_JAIEPN010000055.1 GCF_019748365.1 Novosphingobium sp. | reverse complement strand
ACGATCGAGACGTAGCCGCGCGTTTCCCAATAGGGGATCGATTCCATCCACAGCAGCGGATCGCCGTTGTCGCGGATCTCGCTGTTCCACCGCGCGATCGGCATCGGCCCGGCATTGTAGGCCGCAATCACCTTCGGCAGCAGGCCGCCCGTCGCGCCCGAATCCTTGAGCTGGACGAGGTAGCTCTGGCCGAACGCCATGTTGACGTCAGGCAGGTCGAGCTGCTTCTCGCGGCCCGCCATGGCCGGCTCGTTGCGCGTCAGGCCCCGTGCAGTGCCCGGGAGCACCTGCATCAAACCGCGCGCGCCGGCGGGGCTGACGACCGCGGTGCGGAAATTCGATTCCTGCAGAGAATGGGCAAACAGCAGAGCCGGATCGACCTTCCAGCCGTTCGCGGGCACCCAGCGCGGCGCGGGGAAACGGGAGGCGGCGTCCGCCTTCGCGCCGGACGGCGCATTGTAGGCCATCCAAAGCTGCGTGGCAGGCAGGCCAAGATCGCGCGCAAGGCGTGAAAGCGGTGCATAGAGCGATGGATCGCCGATCCGCGCCTGATGGCGTAGCAGTTCATCGGCAAGACCGTCCTCGCCGATTTCGGCTAGCTCCACCGCAAGGCGCACATTGCTGACCTGGCGCAGCTGCTGCCAGTCGTCCGACGTGAAGTCGGGTGCCGAGGCAACTGTTGTTTCCTTGAGGCCAAGCGCTTCGCTCGCGATCATGCCGTAAAGCGTATCGCGCAGCCTTGCGGCACTGCGGAGCGCACTCGCAACCTTCTCCGGCGCACGGCAGCGCATCCACGCGCGCCCGGTCCAGTAGTTGGCAGCGGCCTTGAGTTCGTCACTCTGTGCGGCACTCGCCGCCTGTTCGAAGCTGGCCGCCGCGTTCTGGCAATCGCCTTGACGCCAGGCAGCGAGCCCTGCGGTCCACAATGCTTCGGCCACCCATGGCCCGCTTGCGCCCTGCAGCGCGCCAAGCGAGACATTGCGGGCATTGGCGTCATCATTCTCGATATAGAAGGCCCAGCCTACGCGCTGGTGCCATTCGGCGCGCGCCTCGACCGAGAGGCTCGCCTCGATACCGTCAAGCAGCACACGCGCGCCCAGCGGATCGTCGTTCTTGATGCGGTCCTGGATCGCGAGCGCCACCGTGTCGGGCATCGTGCCATCGGCGACCGGGCGCGGCTTGATCCGCTTGGGCAGGCCGGGAAGCGAAACCATCGGCTGCGCGCTGGGCAGGGCGGGCAGTTCGGTCGCGCCGCGCTTGAGGGCCAGACGGCCAAGCTGCTCGGCCCAGGGAAGCTCAGGCGCTGCCGAAAGCACTTGCGCAAGCGGCGCCAGCTCTGCGCGCGGCGAACTCGCGGCGAGAAAATACTGTGCCTTTGCCACGGCATGCAGCGGCCCATCGGTGCGCTGGGCGAGCAGCGATTGCACCGTGGTCCAGTCCTCGCGCTCGATCGCGCCGAACATCTGCTTGTAGTAGGTACGGTCTTCCTGGCTGAGCAGCGAGGGAACCGCAGTGCGATCAGCGCGCGAACGGAAATACTCGGCGGCGGCGCTGTTGGCAGCGGCCGGCGCGGCGGTGCCGATCGCCAGTACGGCAGCCACGGCAAGCAGGGCAGCGCGGCTTGATTTCACGAACGATTGGCCCCGCACAAAATTCCCACTTCGGATCTCTTCCCGTTTCAGCCTGTCAGCCATCCTGGTCATCCGGATACGGCCACGGCGGCCGCCCCATCCAACCAGCGCTGCCAGACGCCCGCTTTCCAGCCCGGCTTGGCCAGCAAAGTCTCAAGGTCGTATTCGAAACCTGCCGGAACACTGCCATTGTCATGGTTAAGTGCGCGTAAATGGTGAGCATTATGCGCCAAGTCGTGCCCCAATAGCGCCGAGATGTCGCTTCGGCCGAACACCAGCATCCGCTCCGGTGCCGCCAGCGCCACGTGCCGCTTGAGCACCGCAGCGAGGCCGGAGGCGCCCAGTCCTGCCCAATCGGGCAAGGCGATTCGGGCGGGCAGGGCCGAGGCGCGGTAGACTTCCGCCTGATCGATACCCATCGCGCCGAGCATGGCATCGAGCAGCTTGCCGCAGCGGCCCGAAAGCAGCACTTCGGCATCATCTTCGGCCGGCATGGGCACCAGCACCATCAGCTTCGCGCCCTGCTGTCCCGCCGGAGCGAGCCGCCTTGCGCCGCGTGGGGCAAGCGATGGCTCGCTGAGCCACCAGGCCGCAAAATCCTCCAGTTTTTCGGGCCATCCGCTGCGATCTTCAGCGATGTTCGGAGCTGCGGCGGCTTGCGCAGAAGCCCGTGGCGGCCGCTTTTCGACCGGCGGCAGGGCAGGGGTCACCCGTTTCGCGGGCGTCGGCGTCTCGGCCTCCAGCCAGTCCTGCGGGGCATCGACAAAGGCCGCGTCGACCCCGGCCTCGGCCCACCAGCCGAGCGCGGCTTCGAGCGCCGCTCCGAGTGACCTGTCAGGTGTGTAAAGCGGTCCCATCACCAAGCGGTCTTGACCTTGCTTGCTTCAGCTTTCAAGGCAGGGGCTTAAGCTTTCGGGGCACAGCGTGCCCAATATGGGGTCGGAGCGAGAGAGAATGAGCGAACGGGAATCGATGCCGTATGACGTCGTGATTGTTGGCGGCGGGCCAGCTGGCCTCGCAGCGGCGATCCGCCTCAAGCAGGTCAATTCCGAGATATCGGTCTGTATCCTCGAAAAAGGCTCGGAAATCGGCGCGCATATCCTCTCGGGCGCAGTGGTCGATCCCAAGGCGCTGGACGAGCTGCTGCCCGAATGGCGCGAGCAGGGCTGCCCGATGGCCGAGACGCCGGTCACCGACAACTGGCACTGGGTCCTCACGCGCGGGGGCAAGACCGCGCTGCCGCACCTGATGATGCCGCCGTTCCTGTCGAACCATGGCAACTACACAGGCAGCCTTGGCAACCTCTGCCGCTGGCTCGCCGAGCAGGCGACCGAGCTCGGCGTCGAGATTTTCCCCGGCTTCCCCGCCGCCGAGATTCTCTATGATGACAAGGGCGCGGTGCGCGGCGTCGCGACCGGCGACATGGGCATTGCCAAGGATGGCAGCAAGAAGCCCGACTATCAGCCGGGTATGGAGCTTCTCGCGAAATACACCCTGTTCGCAGAAGGTGCGCGCGGACACCTCACAAAGCAGTTGAAGTCGAAGTACGACCTCGAGCGCGATTGCCAGCCGCAGGTCTATGGCATCGGCATCAAGGAACTGTGGGATATCGATCCCGAGAAGCACGTCCCCGGCCGTGTCATCCACACCCAGGGCTGGCCGCTTTCGGAAAGCAACACCTGGGGCGGCGGGTTCCTCTACCACCAGGCGAACAACCAGGTCGCGCTCGGCTTCGTGACCGCGCTCGATTACGCGAATCCCTATGTCTACCCTTACGAGGAATTCCAGCGCTGGAAGCAGCACCCGGCGATCCGCGCGATCCTCGAAGGCGGTCGCCGCGTCTCCTATGGCGCCCGCGCGATCAACGAAGGTGGCTGGCAGTCGGTGCCGCGCCTCGCCTTCCCGGGCGGCGCGCTGATCGGGTGCTCGGCGGGCTTCGTCAACGTGCCGCGCATCAAGGGCAGCCACACCGCGATGAAGAGCGGCATGCTCGCCGCCGAAGCCATTGCTGCCGCCATGGCGAATGGCCGCGAACAGGATGAACTCGGCGAATACGACAGCGCCGTCCGAGAAAGCTGGATCGCCAAGGAATTGAAGCTCGTGCAGAACGCCCAGCCGCTGGTTGCCAAGTTCGGCGGCTCGCTCGGGACCGCGCTTGCCGGGGCGGACATGTGGGCGCGCGTGCTCAAGATCAATCCGATCGGCGCGATGAAGCACCACAAGGACAGCGAGCACACCATGCGCGCCGACCTGTTCAAGCCGATCGAATATCCCAAGCCGGACGGCGTGATCAGCTTCGACCGCCTGACTTCGGTTTCGTTCTCCTACACCAACCACGAGGAGGACCAGCCGTGCCACCTCGTGCTGAAGGACCCGACCGTCCCGACGCGCATCAACCTGCCGCTCTATGCCGGCCCGGAAGCGCGCTTCTGCCCGGCAGGGGTCTATGAGTTCCTGACCGGCGAGGACGGCAACCCGCGCCTCCAGATCAACGCCCAGAACTGCGTCCACTGCAAGACCTGCGACATCAAGGACACGACGCAGAACATCGAATGGGTGACGCCGGAAGGCGGCGGCGGCCCGAACTATCCGAATATGTGATGGAACAGCCCGCCCCGGACCGGGGCGGGCGGCCACTATGCGCGAAACCGCCTACGCCAAGATCAATCTCGCGCTGCACGTCCGGCGGCGGCGTGAGGATGGCTATCATGAGCTTGAGACGCTGTTCGCCTTTGTCGATGCGGGCGATGAACTTGCGGCCGAACCTGCAAAAGAAGATCGCCTTCATGTAACCGGTGAATTTGCCACAGGCCTTTCCGATCCTTTCGGTAATATCGTCGGCAAAGCGTTAAATTCCTTGCCACATGGCAAAGGCTGGGCAGTTACGCTCGAAAAGAGACTTCCCGTCGCGGCGGGGCTCGGTGGCGGCTCGGCCGATGCGGGCGCGGTGTTCCGCATGGTCGAGCGCGCGCATGGCTTGCCGGACGACTGGCACGCACGCGCCGCCAAGTTGGGCGCCGATGTCCCGGCCTGCGTCCTTAGCCAAGCCTGCATCGGGCGCGGCACCGGAACTGAACTGGAACCCGTTGCCAACGATCTGGCCGGAACGTCGGTCCTCCTCGTCAACCCGCGCATTCCGCTCGCGACCGGCCCGGTGTTCAAGGGCTGGGACCAGATCGACCGTGGCCCCATGCCGTCAGGCGACTTGCGCACGATTGCGCAGGAAGGCCGCAATGATCTGGAACGCAGCGCCATCACGCTTGTGCCGCAGATCGCCGACGTCATCGCCGCCTTGCAAGCGAGCGGCGCGTGGCTGGCGCGCATGTCCGGCTCCGGCGCGACTTGCTTTGCGCTCTACGACAGTCCCGAAGCCCGCGATGCTGCTGCTGCGGCATTGCCGCCTCAGTGGTGGCGCCTTCCGGGAAAGCTCCGCTAACCCCTCCCGTTCGTGTCGAGCGAAGTCGAGACACCAAGCGCGAGGTGTCTCGACTTCGCTCGACACGAACGGCTAGGGAGAGTGATGACTGCTGAAGCCTACCAGATTCTCGGCACCCCGCGCTTCGGCGGCATTCTTGTCGTGTCCGATCACGCCTCGAACCGCGTACCCGATGATATCGATCTCGGCATCGATCCGGCGCTGCTCGAGCAGCACATCGCGGTTGATATCGGCGTCGCAGGCATCGCCGCCCACATGGCCCAACGCCCGGGAATTGCCGCGTTCCTCGGGGGCGTCAGCCGCCTGGTCTGCGATTTCAACCGCGACGAGCATGGCCCCACTGTGTGCCCCATCGCCAGCGACGGCCACGCCATTCCCGGCAATGCGCTCGACCATGCCGGCCATGAAGCCCGTCTTGCCCGCTTCTATCGGCCCTATCACGAAGCCCTCGCGCGGCTGCTCGACGAAGCCCCGCCCGCGCTGATCCTCTCGCTCCACAGCTTCACGCCCCAGCTTGCCAGTGATCCTTCGCAGCAGCGCCCCTGGCAGGTCGGCGTGCTCTACAACGAGGACGACCGCGCCGCGCGCCTCGCCATCCCGCTGCTCGAAGCCGAAGGCCTCGTGGTCGGCGATCAGGAGCCCTATTCCGGCCGCCTGCTCAATGCGACGATGAACCGTCACGCCGAAGCCGAACGACGGCCCTATTTCGGCATCGAAGTGCGGCAGGATCAGATCGCGGATCCTGCGAGCCATGCACTCTGGGCCGAGCGCCTTGCCCGCATCGCCAACAGCATTGCCATCGCACTCGGCGCCTGACCGGATGGTTGCGGAGATAACTTTCGACCGGAAAGCGCTCTTGCGCTAGGTGCACGGCATCGTCGCCGCTGAGGCGAGCACCAGACTTCAAGAGAGAATGCCAATGCCGGTCTATCGTTCCAGAACCACCACCCACGGCCGCAACATGGCGGGCGCGCGCGGCTTGTGGCGCGCCACGGGCATGAAAGACAGTGATTTCGGCAAGCCGATCATCGCCGTTGTCAACAGCTTCACCCAGTTCGTGCCGGGCCACGTCCACCTCAAGGACCTCGGCCAGCTCGTCGCGCGCGAGATTGAGGCGGCGGGCGGCGTGGCCAAGGAATTCAACACGATCGCGGTCGATGATGGCATCGCCATGGGCCACGACGGGATGCTCTATTCGCTCCCCAGCCGCGATCTCATTGCCGACAGCGTCGAGTACATGGTCAACGCGCACTGCGCCGATGCCATGGTCTGCATCTCGAACTGCGACAAGATCACCCCCGGCATGCTCATGGCCGCCATGCGCATCAACGTGCCCGCAGTCTTCGTCTCGGGCGGACCGATGGAAGCAGGCAAGGTCGTGCTGAACGGCAAGGAAGTCGCGCTGGACCTCGTCGATGCCATGGTGGCCGCGGCGGACGACAAGTACAGCGATGAGGAAGTGACCGCGATCGAGCGCTCGGCCTGCCCGACCTGCGGCTCGTGCTCGGGCATGTTCACCGCCAATTCGATGAATTGCCTCACCGAAGCGCTTGGCCTTTCGCTGCCGGGCAACGGCTCGGTACTCGCCACCCATGCCGACCGCGAGCGCCTGTTCCGCGAGGCCGGCCGCCGCGCCGTCGCGCTGTGCCGCCGCTATTACGAGGAGAACGACGAGAGCGTCCTGCCGCGCCAGATTGCCAGCTTCCGCGCGTTCGAGAACGCCATGAGCCTCGATATCGCGATGGGCGGCTCGACCAACACCGTGCTCCATCTGCTTGCCGCCGCACATGAAGCCGGCGTCGATTTCACGATGGCCGATATCGACCGCCTCTCGCGCCGCGTGCCGTGCCTTTCGAAAGTCGCGCCCGCCAAGTCCGACGTCCACATGGAAGACGTCCACCGCGCGGGTGGCATCATGGCGATCCTCGGCCAGCTTGAGCGGGCGGGGCTGCTCCACACCGATCTGCCCACCGTCCACAGCGCGACGATGGGCGAGGCCATCGCCAAGTGGGATATCTCGCGCAGCAGCGATCCCGAGGTCCACGAGTTTTTCAAGGCCGCCCCCGGCGGCGTGCCGACGCAGGTCGCCTTCAGCCAGTCGCGCCGCTGGAAGGAACTCGATCTCGACCGCGAGACCGGTGTGATCCGCTCCGCCGAGCACGCCTTCAGCCAGGATGGTGGCCTCGCCGTGCTGTTCGGCAATCTCGCCAAGGACGGCTGCATCGTGAAGACGGCAGGCGTTGACGAGAAGATCCTCACGTTCAGCGGCCCGGCCAAGGTTTACGAGAGTCAGGACGCTGCCGTCACCGCGATCCTCACCGGGCAGGTCGAGGCGGGTGACGTCGTCCTCATCCGCTACGAAGGCCCGCGCGGCGGCCCCGGCATGCAGGAAATGCTCTATCCCACGAGCTACCTCAAGTCGAAGGGCCTCGGTGCGGCTTGCGCATTGGTGACGGACGGGCGCTTCTCGGGCGGCACTTCGGGCCTCTCGATCGGCCACTGCTCGCCCGAAGCGGCGGAAGGCGGCACGATTGGTCTTGTCGAGACCGGCGACCGCATCGAGATCGACATTCCCAACCGCTCGATCAATCTCATTGTCGATGACGCCACGCTAGCGGAGCGCCGCAAGGCCGCCGAAGCGCGCGGGTGGCAGCCGGTAAAGCCCCGTCCGCGCAAGGTCAGCCTCGCGCTGCAGGCTTACGCTCTGATGACGACCAGCGCCGCGCGCGGGGGCGTGCGCGATCTTTCGGGCATTGTCCGCACGAGCGGCACACAGGATGCCGGCTGACTTAAGTCAGGTCCTCGACGTCGCCGCGATGCGCGCTGCCGAAGCGGCGCTCATCGACGGCGGCACATCTGCGCAGACGCTGATGGAAGTCGCGGGCCGCGCGCTCGGCGAATGGGCGCGGCGGCTGGGGGCAGGGCGCCCTGTCACCGTGCTCTGCGGCCCCGGCAACAACGGCGGCGATGGTTACGTAGCGGCGCGGCACCTGATGGAGCACGGCGTTCCCGTCACCGTGATCGCCGCGCGCGAGCCCATGACGCCGGAGGCCCGGACGGCGCGCGCGCAGTATGCGGGCGAAGTCCACGCACCGGTCGATCTTCCGAGCGGTGGTGTGCTGCTCGATTGCCTCTTCGGCAGCGGTCTCTCGCGGCCCTTGACCGATGACCTGTTCTTCCTCCTCACCGGCCTTGCCGAACGTCACACCTTGCGCATCGCCGCCGATCTCCCCAGCGGGATCGAGGCGGATAGCGGCGCGGTGCTCAATCCGGGCTTGCCGGCGTTTGACGTCACCGTTGCATTGGGAGCGTGGAAGCACGCCCATTATACGATGCCTGCCGCGCCGCTGATGGGCGCGCTGCGGCACGTCGATATCGGCGTCATGGCGGTGCCCGGCGCGGCGGGGGTACTTGGCAAGCCCCGCATCGCGGCCCCCGCGGCAGATGCCCACAAGTACAAGCGCGGATTGCTCGCGGTCGTCGCCGGCACCATGCCCGGTGCGGCGCTGCTTTCGGCGGAAGCCGCGCAACGCTCCGGTGCGGGTTACGTCAAGTTGCTGGCCCCCATGCGTCCCGAAGGCGTCCCGCCCGCACTGGTCTGTGACGTTACGGACGTCGCCGCGCTCGCCGATCCGCGTATTGCCGCCATTCTCGTCGGTCCCGGGCTTGGACGTAGCGACGAGGCCAGGGCCCGCCTCGATGCGGCGCTCATTGCCGATCGCCCCGTTGTGATCGACGCCGATGCGCTCACGCTGCTGCGCCCGGAAAGCCCCGGCACTGCTCCGCGCGTGCTGACCCCGCATGAGGGCGAGATGGCCGCCCTCGAAGCCGCCTTCGGCCTTGCCGCCACCGGCACGCGCCGCGCCCGCGCGCTGGAGTTGGCGGAGGCGGCGCAGGCTATTGTCCTCCTGAAGGGCCCGGACAGCCTGATCGCTACGCCCGCCGGCGATGTCATCGTCAGCCCGCGCGCTTCGACGTGGCTTTCGGTGGCGGGAAGCGGCGATGTGCTCGCCGGAATCGTGGCCAGCCGCCTTGCCGTCCACAGCGATCCCTTCCTTGCCGCGCAGGAAGGTCTCTGGCTTCATGGCGAGGCAGCGCGGCGCTGCGGACCCGCCTTTACGGCCGGAGAGCTTGCGGTTGCCACAGGTTATGCCCTAAGCGCCGCGGTCTCATGACAAACCCCGGCCTTATCATCCGCGTCGCCGCCAAGGGCGAAGGCCAGACGCTCGATGGCCGTTACGTGGCGCTCGCCGCGCCCGGGGACGTGCTCGAAGCCGATGGCACGTTGACACCCGGTCCAGACCATGCCGCGCCCTCATGCCGCCACTTTCCGGCCTGCGGCGGTTGCCAGCTCCAGCACCTCTCGGAAGCCGCACTGGCCGCCTATGTCAGCGGCCGCGTCGAGGGTGCTGCGCGTGGGCAGGGGCTCGATCCCGGCGAGCTTGCCCCGGCGCACCTTTCGCCCCCAGCAACCCGCCGCCGCGCGACGCTGCATGCGCAGGCGATCGGCAAGCGCATCGTTCTGGGATTTCGCGAGGCTGGCTCGCACAAGATCGTGGACCTCAAGGAATGCCCGGTTCTTGCGCCCGCACTGGCCGCGCTTGTTGGTCCGCTGCGGCACTTGCTGGAAGCACGCGGCGAGCGCAGTCTTGCTGTCGATATCGCGCTGACGCTTGCCGATCAGGGGCCAACCGTCGATTTCGCCGGGCTCAAGATGGAAGGCCTCGCGCAGACCGAGGCCCTGCTCGATTTCGCCCGCGACAACGGCGTTGCCCGCCTCACGCTCGATCAGGGCGATGGGCCCGAGACGGTGTGGGAACCCGATCCCGTTACCGTAACGCTTGGCGGCGTGCCGGTGGGCCTGCCGCCCGGCGCCTTCCTGCAGGCGACGCGTGACGGGGAAGAGGCTCTCGTCGCAGCGGCGCGCGGATGGCTCGCGGACGCGCCCACCGTCGCCGATCTCTTCTCCGGCCTTGGCACGTTCGCCTTCGCGCTGGCGGGGCCGGGCACCAAGGTGCTCGCGGTCGAGGCCGCGCGCGATGCGCACATGGCCTGCCAGGCCGCTGCCCGCGCGCATGGCAGGCCGGTCCACGCGCTCCATCGCGACTTGTTCCGCAATCCGCTGCAGAAGGCCGAGCTCGACCGCTTCGCCGCCGTGCTGCTCGATCCCCCTCGTGCCGGCGCGCGCGAACAGGTTGCGGCACTCGCCACATCCATCGTGCCGCGCGTGGTCTATGTGAGCTGCAACCCCGCCAGCTGGGCCAAGGACGCCGCAACCCTGATCGAGGGCGGCTACAGGCTCGCCGGGCTCGTGCCGGTGGGCCAGTTCCGCTGGTCCACCCACGTCGAGCTGGCGAGCCTTTTCGTCAGGCCGTAAACACCGCCATCGCGGCGTGCAGCACCAGTGCCATCAGCGCCACGCTCGAAAGCGCAAAGAGCGCAAAGCGGGGCGCGACCTTGTTCACGGTCGATTGGAAGATCGAGTGGACCACACGCAGGCCGACATAGGCCCAGGCGATCATCAGGTTCACACCATCGCCCTGGCCGATGATCGCGAGCACGATCGCGACCGCATAAAACACCGTAGGCGCTTCATGCAGGTGGTTGTAGTTATGCGCTTTCCACTGGATATGCGGCGCGATCAGCCCTTCCAGCTTGGCGCCCGTCCAGCCCACATCGGCCTTCGGATCATCTGATTTCGGCAGCGCGGTGATGGCCGGGATGCGCGTGGCGTACATCCAGATCCACATCACCATCGTCCACGCCGCCAGCGCTACCACCGGCTTCAGGATTTCCATTCCCGTCATTGCGGTCCCCCGTTGTTGTTGTTTCCCGGGGGCAATGGGTGACCGGCACCCCTTCGATTGTCAATTGCAACCGATCAGCTGTCCGCGATCACTTTGGCAAAGGCTGCCGGATCCACATTGCCGCCGGAGAGGATCACCGCCGTCCGCCCGTCGATCGGAACCTTGCCCGCCAGAACCGCCGCCAGCGCCGCCGCACCTCCCGGCTCCACCACGACGCGCAGCTTGCTGAAGGCATAACGCTGCGCCGCGCGCACTTCGGCCTCGCTCACGGCAACGCCCTGCATGCCGTGTGACGTCATGACGGCGAAGTTGATCGGGAAGGTGGTCATTGCCTGCAAGGCATCGCACGCGGTCGGTGGCGGATTGGCCCCGACGCTGACGATCACGCCACCTGCGAGGCTGCGCCGCACATCGTCCCAGCCCTCCGGCTCGACCGGCACGACCTCCGCCTCCGGGCAGGCCAGCGCCAGACCCGAAGCGAGGCCTCCGCCGGCGCAGGGCGTCACGATCCGCGTCGGCGGGCCGCCGGCAAAGCATTCCATCTGGCTCGCCAATTCGATTGCGGTGCTGCCCTGTCCTTCGATCACCCACGGATCGCCATAGGCATGCACGAGGATCGCGCCGCGCTCTGCGCAGATCGCGGCGGCTATGGCATCGCGGGACTGGGTCAGCCGTTCATAGAGCACCACCTCCGCGCCCAGCCGCCGGGTTTCCGAAAGCTTCACCGCCGGCGCATCGGATGGCATGACGATTGTTGCCGCGATGCCCAGCCGCCGCGCCGCCCAGGCGACGCCTTGGGCATGGTTGCCGCTGGATACGGCCACGACCCCGCGCGCGCGTTCCTCCTCGGTCATGTCGGTCAGCCGGTGCCAGGCGCCGCGGATCTTGAACGCACCCACCGGCTGCAGGCATTCCGCCTTGCACCAGACCGTACCGCCACCGGGCAGTTCGAGCGCCAGCAGCGGCGTGTGCGGCACCAGCGCGCTGACCTTGGCGGCCGCGCGCAGCACGCCTTCGCGGGTTGGTTCGCGGACCAAGGGGGCAGGGCTCAATTGGGGACTTGGGTTTGTCATGCCCATACCCTAAAGGCACCGCTTTCGAAGTGCCAGCAGACGCTGTGCCGATCCGGTTTGGAGTTTCCCTATGGCCAAGGTCCTTGTCATCGGCGCAGGTGGCGTCGGCTCGGTTGCCGTTCACAAGATGGCGATGAACCCCGATATCTTCAGCGAAGTCGTGCTCGCCAGCCGCACGCTGCCCAAGTGCGAGGCGATTGCCGCGTCGGTAAAGCAGCGCACTGGCCGGACGGTTGCGACTTATGCGCTCGATGCCGACGACGTTGCTGCAACCACCGCGCTGCTGAACGAGCTCAAGCCTGCTCTCGTCGTCAATCTCGCGCTGCCCTATCAGGACCTCAACATCATGGAGGCCTGCCTCGCCGCCGGGGTCAACTACATGGACACCGCGAACTACGAGCCGATCGATGAGGCCAAGTTCGAGTACAAGTGGCAGTGGGCCTATCAGGAGCGCTTCAAGGAAGCCGGGCTTACCGCGCTGCTCGGCTCCGGCTTCGATCCGGGCGTGACCAGCGTGTTCGCCACGTGGCTCAAGAAGCACAAGCTGGATACCATCCGCACGCTCGACATTCTCGATTGCAACGGCGGTGATCACGGCCAGCCTTTCGCGACCAACTTCAACCCGGAAATCAACATCCGCGAAGTAACCGCGCCTGCCCGCCGCTGGGAAAAGGGCGAATGGGTGGAAACCCCGGCGCTGACGATCAGGCAGACCTTCGATTTCGAGGGCGTCGGCCCCAAGAACATGTACCTGATGTACCACGAGGAGCTCGAAAGCCTCGCGCATCACCTGCCCGAGATCGAGCGCATCCGCTTCTGGATGACCTTCGGCGATGCCTATATCACGCACCTCACCGTGCTGCAGAACGTGGGCATGACGCGGATCGATCCGGTGATGTACGAGGGCAAGGAAATCGTGCCGCTGCAGTTCCTCAAGGCCGTGCTGCCCGAACCCGCCAGCCTCGGCGCGCTGACCAAGGGCAAGACCAATATCGGCGATATCGCCACCGGCCTCAAGGACGGGGTCGAAAAGACCTTCTACATCTACAACATCTGCGACCACGAAGAGGCCTATGCCGAGACCGGCAACCAGGCGATCAGCTACACCACCGGCGTCCCCGCGATGATCGGCGCGGCCATGCTGGTTACCGGCACTTGGGGCGGGGCGGGCGTGTTCAACATCGAACAGTTCGATCCCGATCCCTATATGGACATGCTGAACAAGCACGGCCTGCCCTGGCAGGTGAAGGAGCTTGAGGGGCCGCTGGCGTTCTAGGTTCCTCCCCGTCACGGGGAGGGGGACCACCGCAGGTGGTGGAGGGGCACGCGCCTGCGTGGCCATTGCATTAATGATCCGCTCGTCCTGAGCTTGTCGAAGGACCACAGCGCAAGGGCTGACCCACAATGGAAACCAGAGCCGGCGATCCGGGCGCCTTCGCCCACTTCGACCTCAATCGCGTCGACAGCCCGGCGTTTGTGGTCGATGCGGCGCGCCTCAGGCAGAACTTGAGCATTCTTGCCGATGTGCGTGACCGCGCGGGGATCAAGGTGCTCGCCGCGCTGAAGGCCTTCTCGATGTGGCGGGTCGCGCCGCTCATCGGGGAATACCTCGATGGTGTCTGCACTTCTGGCCTGTGGGAAGCGCGCCTTGCAGCGGACTACTACGCAGGCGAGATCGCGACCTACTGCGCGGCCTACAAGGCTGAGGACCTGCCCGAGATCCTCCAGCACTCCGATCATGTGATCTTCAATTCGCCCGGCCAGCACGCCCGTTTCGCCGAGCAGATCGCCGCCGCGCGGGCAGCGGGCGAGCCGTTCGATATCGGCCTTCGCATCAATCCCTTGCATGCCGAAGGTGAAGTGCCGCGTTATGATCCTTGCGCCCCGCATTCGCGCCTCGGCTTCCCGGTCGATCAGCTCAGGGCCGAGCATCTGGAAGGCGTCTCCGGCCTCCACTTCCACACTTTGTGCGAGCAGGATTTCGAGCCTCTCCAGCGCACATGGGAAGCGCTGAAGCCCCGCATCGCGCCCTTCTTCGGCCAGCTCAAGTGGCTCAACTTCGGCGGCGGCCACCACATCACCCGCGCCGACTACCAGCGCGATGAACTTGTCGCCTTCCTGCAAGCAGTTAAGGCCGAAACTGGCTGCGAGATCTATCTCGAACCCGGCGAGGCCGTCGCGCTCGATGCGGGCATTCTTGTCGGCACCGTGCTCGATACGCATGTCAACGGCATGCAGCTTGGCATCACCGACATTTCGGCCACCTGCCACATGCCCGATGTGATCGAGGCGCCTTATCGCCCCGCCATGCTCGGCGAACTGCCGATCGACGAATACGAAGACGGAGAAGGCGATGCGCCCGTCCGCCTCGGTGGCCCGTCGTGCCTTGCGGGTGACGTCATCGGCGATTACCGCAAGCCCGGCCTTGCCGAGCCCGGCGCGCGCTTCGCCTTCCTCGATCAGGCGCACTATTCGATGGTGAAGACGACCACCTTCAACGGCGTCCCGCTCCCGTCGATCTGGCTGTGGGACAGCGAGACCGATGCCCTCGAATGCGTGAAGCGTTTTTCGTGGGAGGCCTTCCGCGACCGCGTTTCCTGAGGCAAGCTCTCCGCACAGAACACAAGGCGGAGAGACGGAAATGGCGGACGTGCAGCTTGATGGCGTGACCAGCGACCCGGTGCGGATGGGCTGGATGGTCGGCGCGCCGCCCCCGCCGGAAAAGCGCATCCTCGCCGCGCGGGCTGATCACATGCGCTTCCCGATGATCCGCTGGTCCTATTCCAACATGCGCAGCTTCGTGGCGACTGCCAATGTTGCCGCGAGCGGGTCGGGTACGCCTTATCCTCGCGCGCTGCGTAGCGATCTTGCCGAGGTGTGCTTCACTCCGATCGGCGCGGATGAACCGATGACGATCGAAGACGCGCTGATCCGCAACTTCACCGACGGGATCCTCGTGCTGCACAAGGGCACGGTGGTGTTTGAACGCTGGTTTGGCGTCACCGGACCGCTCACCCGGCATATCGCCTTTTCGGTGACGAAGAGCTTTGTCGGCACGCTTCTGGAAATGCTCGTCGGGGAAGGTCGGATCGATCTTGCCGCGCGGGTTGACGAAGTGATCCCCGAGCTTTCGTCCAGCGGCTTCGGCAGCGCCACGATTGGCCAGGTCCTGCAGATGACGACAGCGCTGGATTACTCGGAGGACTATACCGACCCGAACTCCGGGATCGGAGCCTACAGCGCCGCGCTCGGCCTGACCCCGCGCCCGGCGGGCTATAGCGGTGCCCGCAATCTCTGGGACTATCTTGCCACGGTGCCCGGCGCCGGAGTGCACGGCGCCAAGTTCACCTACCGGACGCCCAACACCGACGTGCTCGCCTGGATCATCACCCGCGTGGAAGGCAAGCCGCTGCCGCAGATTCTCAGTGAGCGCCTGTGGCAGCCGCTTGGCATGCTTGGCGACGCCGATCTCATTGTCGACGAAGTGGGGACGGCGTTTGCCGGCGGAGGGCTCAATCTTCGGCTCGAGGATCTGCTGCGTTTCGGCGAGGCGATGCGGCTTGGCGGGGCCGGCGCAATCCCCGAGGCGGATGTCGAGCGCATCCGGGCCGGTGGGAATCCGGCGCATTTTCCGCGCGAGACGTATCCGAATCTGCCTGGCTGGAGCTACGGCAGCCAGTGGTGGCACGCCCACGACAATCACGGCTGCTTTACCGCGCGCGGTATTCACGGGCAGACGCTGTGGATCGACCCCGTTGCCGAAATGGTGGTCGCGCGATTCGCCTCGCACCCCATCGCCACCAGTCTCGCGAATGACCCGCATTCGGTGCCCGCATGGGCCGCGCTGGCGCAAGCCTTGATGTCTTAAGGATTTTGCGCACCTCATCGCGAAAATGTTTCATCTTTGTGACATCAACGTGAGGTGCCCATTTTTTCACTTGATGTTCAGAGCGGGGGGGCTATTTACCCCCTCGCTGCCCCATGGGGACTTCCAAACCGCAAGGCAGCTTTGTCTCAATTTTCCGTTTGGGGGTCCCTTGAGTTGCACATCCATCCTGACGCATTGGCTGTAGCGGGCGCCTTCGCGCCCGACCAACCCGCCATTCTCAATCGTCCGCACGCTGCGGCGCGCGCGGCCCGTTTCTTCGTCGAGAAGTTTCCGGGGCGTTCGCTCTATGCGGTCAAGGCCAACCCGTCGCCGGAGCTTCTCCGCGTGCTGTGGGATGCCGGAATCACGCATTACGACGTGGCTTCGATCGCCGAAGTGCGGATGGCGCGCGCGGCGGTTCCTGATGCCACGCTGTGCTTCATGCATCCGGTGAAGACGCCGAGCGCGATCGTGGAAGCCTACCGCGACCATGGCGTGCGCGTGTTCAGCCTCGATTCGATCGAGGAACTGGAAAAGATCCGCCTCGCCACGACCGAAGCCAACGGCGGCGTGCTGCCCGAGGACCTGACGCTGTGCGTGCGCCTGCGCGTCTCGTCGGAAGGTTCGGAGCTCAGCCTCGCCTCGAAGTTCGGCTGCGATCTCACCGGTGCGGGCGAGCTTCTTCAGGCCACGCGTCAGGTTGCGGATTCGCTCGGCGTCTGCTTCCACGTCGGCAGCCAGTCGATGAGCCCGCATGCCTACGTTCAGGCGCTCGAGCGCGTCCGCGCGGCGATCGTCGATGCCTCGGTCACGGTCGACATCATCGATGTCGGCGGCGGCTTCCCGTCGATCTACCCGGGCATGGAACCGCCCCCGCTCGAAGATTACTTCGGCGTGATCGACCGCACCTATGAATCGCTGCCGGTCTCCTATTCGGCCGAGCTGTGGTGCGAACCGGGCCGTGCGCTCTGCGCCGAGTACAACTCGATGATCGTGCGCGTCGAACGGCGCCGCGGCACCGAGCTGTTCATCAACGACGGAGCCTATGGCGCGCTGTTCGATGCCGCGCATGTTGGCTGGCGCTTCCCCGTCCGCCTCCTTCGCGAAAGTGCTGCGAACGAGGACGGGGAGACCGAGCAGGAGGACTTCAGCTTCTGGGGCCCGACCTGCGACGACATGGACCACATGGAAGGGCCCTTCGCGCTTCCGGCGGATATCAAGGCTGGCGATTTCATCGAGATCGGCATGCTCGGCGCTTATGGCGCGGCGATGAAGACCGCGTTCAACGGCTTCGGCGCGACCGACGTCTTCGAAGTGGCTGACGAGCCGATGGCCAGCCAGTACCGCGGTGACCGCCGCGATCCGCGTGTCTCGGACAACGTGGTATCGCTGCGCTGACGTTTTAAGAAGCCGGATGAAGTCCGGGTCGCAACCGAAAGGCCCCGCAAGCAATTGCGGGGCCTTTCTTTTTTTCAGGCAGGTTCGGCGGGGGAGTGGCCATGCACCCGCTCCCCATGACCTCTCAGAACTTGGTGCGGAAGCCCGCGTAGAACGACGTCCCGCTGGTCTCGGTGGGATACGTGTTCGAGCCGATGTCCGGCTGCTGGTTGAACAGATTGTTCACCCCGCCGTAGAACTCCATCGACTTGTTGACGGTGAAGTTTGCCGAGACGTTGTGCACCCAGCGCTGCTTGTACCAGGCATATTTGGGATCGACGTATGTCGGGTTGCCATCAGTGCGATCGGCCGAGCTGTCGTGCGAGGTTTCCGATCCGACCAGCGCAGGGAGGCTCGTGGTCAGGAAGGTCGTGACATTGGTGACGCCCTGCTTCTGCAGCAGATCCTTGCTGAACGAACCGTTCGGGCTGGCGGTTTGGTAATCCGGCCGGTGCAGGCGGGTGCCGGTGACGACGATATCCTCCGCCGGCCGGCGCTGCGTCTCTTGCCGCCGCCGCCTCAGCCTGCGGCTCGGTCTTGGCATAGCCGATGCCGGGCAGAATGCCGAGGAGTGCGAACGAGGAGACGGCCAGACTAAGCGCTGAGCGCGATGTGCGATTGAGCAAGATGGATCCGCCCTGTAGTGAATCCAAAAATGACCAGAACGAATGAACCGTTCAAGTCATTGAATCTTCTACACGACATTAACTAACGAGAGTGATGCAGCCCTGCCACAAAGGTGGGGATGCATACAGGCACCGCAATGTTTTGTTGCAGTGGGACTTCTCGCCAGCCTCCCGGCTTTAGATGCATTGGCCTTTGTGAAAACCAGACGAACTCAGGCCGCCTTGCGCATATCCAGCTCGAGCCGCTGCCAGATCTCGACGAGCGCGCCGGTCAGCTCGATCATCATCGCCTCGGTATGCGCCGGCCCCGGGGTGAAGCGCAGGCGCTCGGTCCCGCGCGGCACGGTGGGATAATTGATCGGCTGTACATAGACCCCGTATTCGGCGAGCAGGATGTCGCTCACCTTCTTGGCGCGCACCGGATCGCCGACCATCAGTGGCACGATGTGGGTGGTCGAAGGCATCACCGGGAGACCCGCATCGGCGAAGGCCTTCTTGAGGAACGCCGCCGCTGCCTGCTGGCCCTCGCGCTCCACGCTCGATGCCTTGAGGTGGCGCACTGCAGCCAGGACGCCCGCTGCCAGCACCGGCGACAGCGAAGTCGTGAAGATGAAGCCTGGCGCGTAGCTCCGGATCACGTCGATGATCCGCGCGTCGGCCGCGATATAGCCGCCCATCACGCCGAAGGCCTTGCCTAGTGTACCTTCGATAATGTCGATGCGGTGTGCCGCCTCGTCGCGCTCCGAAATGCCGCCGCCGCGCGCACCGTACATGCCGACTGCGTGAACTTCGTCGATATAGGTGAGTGCGTTGTACTTCTCGGCCAGATCGCAGATCGCATGGATCGGTGCGACGTCGCCGTCCATCGAATAGACGCTCTCGAACGCGATCAGCTTGGGCAGCGCCGGATCGCACTCCGCCAGCAGTTCCTCGAGGTGTTCGACGTCGTTGTGGCGGAACACGCGCTTTTCCGCGCCGGAGTTGCGGATGCCCGCGATCATGCTGGCGTGGTTGAGCTCGTCCGAAAAGATCACGCAGCCGGGCAGGATCTTGGCGAGCGTCGACAGCGTCGCGTCGTTGGAGACATAGCCGCTGGTGAACAGCAGCGCGCCCTGCTTGCCGTGCAGATCGGCGAGTTCGGCTTCCAGATCGACGTGGTAGTGGGTGTTGCCACCGATGTTGCGCGTTCCGCCTGAACCTGCGCCCACATCATGCAGCGCTTCTTCCATTGCGCCGATCACCTTGGGGTGCTGGCCCATCGCAAGGTAATCGTTCGAGCACCACACGGTGATCGGCTTGGGGCCATTGTGCCCGGCAAAGCAGCGGGCATTCGGGTAGGCACCCTTGTTGCGCAGAATATCGATAAAGACGCGGTAACGGCCTTCAGTATGCAGACGCTCGATCGCGGAATCGAAAACCTGATCGTAATTCACCCACGGCTCCCTATGAACCAGTTGCCACGCATATCTGCGCCCTGAACCCTGTCTCCATGGTGCGCCAGAACAGCTGCCCGGCCTGTCCGGCCGGGCAGCGTGCGGCGCTTTACGCCGCTTGCATCGGCTTTGCCAGCGGCATTTGGGTCATATCCCGTTGCGATACCGCTGCCTATCGTGCTGCCTTGCGCTTTGCTGCGGGCAGCCGCGTGGCGGGCGCGGCGACAAAGTGCGGCCCTGCGGCTTTGTCGGCGACCCAGCCATAATCATGCCCGTAGACAAGCGTAAGACCAGGCTCGCGCGCCTTCAGTTGCGCAAGTCCCTTGATCCAGCCGAGCGTGGCTGCCCGGTCCTCCTGGCCGACCCATTCCCCCATGTAGCGTGAACGCGGACGCTGCCATTCGACATTGCGGTGCATGGGAGCGGCATCGCCAGTGAACAGGTACTCCCGGCCATTCTGAAGGCGTACGTAAATCATCTGTGCGCCATCGCGATAACCGGGCGTCCGCATCACCGCGATGCCGGGGGCGATCGCGGCATAGCCGGCCGGATCATCAAGCTGCGCAGGGGCGGGACCGAGCGAGGCCATTATGGGGGGGGCGAGGGCTCGAAGCGCATCGATCTGGCGAGGATTGCCGATCACCTTGCCTGCGATCGCGCGATCGGAAAGCACCATCGAAACGGCCCCGCCGATATGATCGATCTCCTCGCTGGTAAAGATGATCCGGCGCGCCGCGCGCAGCCATCTATCTGCCGTCAGCTGCAGTTCGGGGTGATAGTGCTTGTAGCCGGATGCCATGGCTTGATCTTCGGACAGGCCCGAATTGATGATGGTATCGCCGCCGGGCGTGATCAGCCGCCAGACGAAAACCGCGGTATCGTCGGTCCGCAAGCCGCCGCCCGCGACCAGCAGCGTTCCGGGTTGAGTGTCCGTAGCAACCGGCGCGTACGCGATTGCTACAGGCCGCGGGCCCGGCTTGCTTTCGGCAAGGCTGCGCAGGCGCGCGATGTCGATACTGCGCGGCGCGACCGAAGTCGGGCCGGGATCCATCAGCAGCCAGTAGTACGGCACTGCCACAATCAGGATCAGCAGCAGGGCAATCCGGGTAAACATACTTCAGTTCGTTATCCCCGATCCGGTCAGAACACCAGCCGCCGGGCGATGCCATAGTGTGCCAATGCGGGGATTAAACACTCGTTCGCGGGATCGTCTTTCGTGAACAGGGCAATATCCCCTTCCGCGCTGTTCGCCCAGTCCTGACCCTGCGTGAGGAAGGCGATCCGTCGCGCGATCCCGTCGGAGCCATCGATAAAGCGCACGCCGGGCCCGAAAGCCTCGGCAAGTTCGGCTTCAAGCAGCGGGAAGTGCGTGCAGGCCAGCACAACCGTATCGATTCGCCCGCCGTCCGGCATGGCGCGCAGCGCGGCGGCGGCCCGCGTGAACACGGCCGGATCGACCGGAAGCCCGCGCAGCTTGGCTTCGGCGGCTGCAACAAGCTCGGGCGCGCCGTGGCGCAGCAGCCGCTTGTCGGCGGCAAACTCGGCCTCGAGGCGGTCGACATAGCCTTGCCGGATGGTCGCCTCGGTGCCGAGCAGGCCGATCACGCTCGTCCGTGTCATCGCCGCCGCGGGCTTGATCGCCGGCACTGTGCCCACGATCGGCACTTCAAGCACCTCGCGCACCGAGGCGAGCGCGATCGTGCTGGCAGTATTGCAGGCAATGCAGACAAGGCGCGGGCGATAGCGCTCGGTCAGCCGCCCCAGCAGCCCCGAAACCCGCGCTGCGATCTGCGCTTCGGTCTTGCTGCCATAGGGCAGGCCCGCATTGTCCGAGACATACATCACTGGCGCTTGCGGCAGCACCTTGCGCACTTTGCCCAGCACGGAAAGCCCGCCGACGCCGGAATCGAACAGCAGGATCGGGGCGGCAGGATCGGCAGATGCAGGCTCGGCGGTCATCACCTGCTCTTCTATCGGGAACGGTGCCAAAAAGGAAACCATGCCTCTCCCCTTTGTGCCCGGTGGCGGTTAAGACCTGCCCCATGAACTTTGCTGCTCCTTCCGCTGCTGCGGTTCTCGTCGCAGCCTATCTGCTGGGTTCGGTTCCCTTCGGATTGCTGCTCACCCGGCTTTTCGGCGCGGGCGACCTGCGCTCGATCGGTTCCGGCAATATCGGCGCCACCAATGTGCTGCGCACCGGGCGCAAGGGGCTTGCTGCGTCGACCTTGCTGCTCGATCTCGCCAAGGGGGCCGCCGCCGTCTTGCTGGCTCGGGCCTGGTTTCCCGGCACGGAAGGGCTGGCGGCCTTCGCTGCCGTGATCGGCCATTGCTTCCCGGTCTGGTTGCGCTTCAATGGCGGCAAGGGCGTGGCCACGACGATGGGCGTCTCGCTCGGCCTCGCCTGGCCGATCGGCCTCGTTTACGCCTTGGTGTGGCTTGGCATGCTGGCGGCCACGCGTGTTTCCTCGCTCGGCGGGCTCTGCGCAGTAATCGCAGCCCCGATTGCCGCGCTGCTGCTGGGATACAATGATTATGCGGCCGTGCTGGCGCTCCTCGCGCTCATGGTGATCTGGCTCCACCGCGCCAACATCGCCCGCCTGCGCGCCGGGACCGAGCCGCGCATCGGCCAGAAGGGGTGAACTTGCCTGCCCCTGATCTGACTGACAGCGACGTTCTCGCCCGCATCCGCCTGCTGCGCTCGCCCGGCATCGGCCCGGTCAGCTATTTCCAGCTCCTGCGCCGCTTTGGCGATGCTGCCGCCGCGCTGGAAGCACTGCCCGATCTCGCCGCGCGGGGCGGGGCACGCTACCAGCCCGTTCCGGCGCATCGCGTCGAGGCCGAGATCGCTCGCCTGCACGGCGCCGGCGGCCAGTATCTGTTCCACGATTCCCCCGCCTATCCGCGCCTCCTTGCCGCACTCGAAACCCCGCCGCCGGTGCTCACCTGGCGCGGCGATCTGGCGCTGCTGGGGCAGGGCGCGGTTGCCCTCGTCGGGGCACGCAATGCCTCGGCCGGGGCCTGCCGCCTGGCGCGGGACTACGCTGCCGCGCTGGCGGCGCGGGGTTATGCCGTGGTCTCGGGTCTGGCGCGCGGGATCGACGCGGCTGCTCACCGCGGGGCGCTGGCGGCGATGGAGTGCGGCGGCGGCACCATCGGCGTTATCGCCAGCGGGATAGACGTGACTTATCCCCCCGAACACGCCGAACTGCAGGAAGCGGTCGCGCAGCGCGGGCTCCTGCTGGCCGAAATGCCGCCGGGCACGGAACCCCTTGCGCGCCACTTCCCCTTCCGCAACCGCATCATCGCCGGGCTCGCCGCCGGCACCGTGGTCGTGGAAGCGGCGCCGCGTTCGGGCTCGCTCATCACCGCCCGTCTGGCCGCCGAGGCGGGGCGTGAGGTCATGGCAGTCCCCGGCTCCCCGCTCGACAGCCGCTCGCGCGGGTGCAACGATCTCATTCGCGACGGCGCGATCCTTGTCCAGTCGGCGGACAATATCACCGAACTGCTGGAGCGCTTCGATGGTCCGCAGCGTCTCAAGCTGCGCGAGCCGGTGTGGACCGGGATGGAGATGGAGGATTCCAGCTTCACTCCGCTCGCCGTTCCGGATGAAGGCCAGGTCGAAATCACGCATCTGCTGTCCGCGGCTCCTGTGGCGACAGACGAGTTGATCCGCCAGAGCGGCGCCAGCGCTGGCGCGGTGCAGATGGCCCTAATCGAGCTTGAACTGGCCGGTCGCCTGATCCGCCACGCCGGGGGCCGCGTATCGCTTGTCCAGGTTTGAGACGGATGGTCTCAAGCAATTAGTGCCATTCCGGCGACAATTGACGCATTCCCGATTTACCATTTATGGTCCGATTTGGATCTCACCGGGGGGTGAGGCGAAGGGGGATAGGACCATGAAAAGCCGTAATTCCATTGCTTTGGCGCTTGCCTTCACGGCGCTCACGCTGCCCGGGTTTGCCTATGCCGGCGATAGCGCGCCGGTTAAGGTTTCCGGCAAGGAAGCCGTGAAAGGCGCCACGGGCGCAGCGGTTGCCGCATTCAACGTGGGTTTCATTTTTGAATCGACCGGCCAGACCAAGGCGACCGGCGGCCTGATGGGTGCGTTCGGCGGCACCACCAAGGCGAAGTCCTCGCTCGTCGGTGTCACCCCCGAAATGATGCAGAAGATCGCCGATGCCGCCTACGCCGATTTCACCGCCAAGCTTGCGGCTGCGGGCCTGACGGTCAAGGATCCCGCCGCCGTCTTCGCCGCGCCCGAGATGGCCAAGCCCCATGGCCAGACCTCGCCACTCGATATCTCGATTGCGCTCGAAAAGAACAGCAAGGGCAAGGCGACTTATGTGAAGCCCACCGCTCTCCCGACGCTGATCATGGTCGCGGGCGATTTCCAGGGCAGCGGCTTGTCCAGCATGGGCCTCGCGATGGACGCCGGGCAGGCGGGTTACGCCCTCTCGCAATACGCCAAGGCCGCCGGAGTGCCGGTGATCGACGTTACCTACCTGATCGACTTTTCGGACCAGAAGCGCCCCGGCGCATTCAGCTTCGGCGGGCTCTCGGTCAATGCCAATCTCTCGGTCGTGCCGGGTTACAGCCGGATGACCGTGTTCGGCCCCAACGGCAAGACGACGACGGTCACGCTCAATCAGAGCGTCTCGGTCGATGGCGATTTCATCGACAAGCACGATGCCTCCAGCAGCATGGACAAGACCACCCAGGCCGCCGCCAATGTCGGCGGCGGCGTGATGGCGGCGATGGGCTATGGCGGCCTGCGCTTTGGCAAGACGCGCAAGTTCGAATTCGACGCCAAGCCCGGCAACTATGAGGAAGGCGCGGCCAAGGCAGCCGGTCTCGCCAACGATGTGCTGATAGGCCAGATCAACGCCCTGAAGTGATGGTGGGCGTTCCGGGCTGGACTTTCCTGAAAACCTGCGCAGAACGCGGGGCCTTGACGCGGGGGACGAAGGGTCTTCACCCTCGCGCGTACGTGTAAGGCCTCGAAAGTCCGTCCCAGCCCATGCAGCTCGTCATCGTTGAATCCCCGGCCAAGGCCAAGACCATCGAGAAGTATCTCGGTCCCGGTTTCAAGGTCCTCGCTTCCTACGGCCACGTCCGCGATCTGCCCGTGAAGGATGGTTCGGTGCGCCCGGACGAGGACTTCGCGATGGACTGGGAGCTCTATGGCGACAAGGCGGCGCGGGTGAAGGCGATCGTCGATTCGGCCAAGACCGCCGATCGCCTGATCCTCGCGACCGACCCTGACCGCGAGGGCGAGGCGATCTCGTGGCACGTGCGCGAGCTCCTCGCCAAGCGCAAGGCGCTGCCCAAGGATGTCGAGCGCGTTACCTTCAACGCGATCACCAAGGCCACCGTCACCGAGGCGATGAAGCACCCGCGCGAGCTGGATCAGGATCTGATCGACGCCTATCTCGCCCGCCGTGCGCTCGATTACCTGTTCGGGTTCACGCTCTCGCCTGTGCTCTGGCGCAAGCTTCCCGGTGCCAAGTCCGCCGGCCGCGTCCAGTCGGTCGCGCTGCGCCTCATCGTCGAGCGCGAGCGCGAGATCGAGACCTTCAAGGCGCAGGAGTACTGGTCGGTCGTCGCCATGCTGGAGCAGGGCGGGACGCCGTTCAAGGCGCGCCTCGTCCGCTTCGAGGGCGAAAAGCTGGACCGCCTCTCGCTGGGCAACGAAGGCATTGCCCAGCGCGCCAAGGCGACTGTCGAGGCCGCCACCTTCCGCGTCGAGGAGGTCGACACCCGGCCCACCCGCCGCAATCCCTATCCGCCGTTCACCACTTCCACGCTCCAGCAGGAAGCCGCACGCAAGCTCGGCTTCTCGGCCAGCCACACCATGCGGGTCGCGCAGACGCTCTACGAGGCGGGCGCGATCACCTATATGCGCACCGACGGCGTGCAGATGGACCCCAGCGCGATCAGCGCCGCGCGCGCCGCGATCAGCAAACGCTATTCGGGCCACTACCTCCCCGAAAAGCCGCGCATCTACGAAACCAAGGCCAAGAACGCGCAGGAAGCGCACGAGGCGATCCGCCCGACCGATTTCAGCCACGACCGTTACGGTACGGGCGATGAGGCCCGGCTCTACGACCTCATCTACAAGCGCGCGATGGCCAGCCAGATGGCCTCGGCCCTGATCGAGCGCACCACCGTCACCTTGCGCGAAGGCACCGGCAAGCACGAACTGCGCGCCACCGGTCAGGTCGTGAAGTTCCCCGGCTTCCTCGCGGTTTACGAGGAGGGCCGCGACCAGAAGGCCGATGGGCCCGACGACAGCGAGGACGAGACCAGCCTCCTTCCGATCATGAACACCGGCGATACGCCCGCCAAGCGCGGTGTTGAGGCGACCCAACACTTCACCCAGCCGCCGCCGCGCTATTCGGAGGCGAGTCTCGTCAAGCGGCTGGAAGAGCTCGGCATCGGGCGTCCTTCGACATATGCCGCCACATTGCAGGTGCTGAAGGACCGCAACTACGTCCGCACCGAGAAGAACCGCTTCTTCGCCGAAGAGAGCGGACGCCTGCTGACGGCCTTCCTCGAGCGCTTCTTCGACCGATACGTGGCGTATCAGTTCACCGCGGGCATGGAGGACGAACTCGACGACGTCTCGGGCGGGCGCGCGGCATGGAAAGCCGTGCTCGAAGCCTTCTGGCGCGATTTCAAGCCCAAGTCCGACGAGGTCATGGAGAAGAAGCCGAGCGAGGTGACCGCCGAGCTCGACACCTTCCTCGAGGACTATCTCTTCCCCAAGCGGGAAGACGGCAGCGATCCGCGCCTCTGCCCCAAGTGCCAGGCCGGCCGCCTCAGCTTGCGCGGCGGACGCTATGGTGCGTTTGTCGCCTGCTCGAACTATCCCGAGTGCAAATTCACTCGCAAGTTCGCGCAAGGTGGCGGCGAGGGTGAGGGCGGCGAGGGCGAGGAAGCCGGGCTCGGCAAGGACCCGGTCACCGGCCTTGAAGTCACCCGCCGCTCGGGCCGGTTCGGTCCCTACATCCAGCTCGGCGACGGCAAGGAAGCCAAGCGCGCTTCGATTCCCAAGGACATTCCCGAGCTTGATCTGGAATGGGCCCTGAAGCTCCTTTCGCTGCCGCGCGAGATCGGACCACACCCGGAAACGGGCAAGATGATCACTGCAAGTATAGGACGTTACGGCCCATATCTCGCCCATGATGGCAAGTATGGCAGGCTGAAGTCGACGTCTGAAGTGTTCGAGACAGGCATGAACGCGGCGGTGGTCAAGCTGGCCGAAGCCGCCGCCGGTGCAGGCGCGCGCGGCAGCCGCACGCCGGTCGAACCGCTCAACACCTTCGGGCCGCATCCTACGTCCGGCGGCGAGATGAAGCTGCTGGCCGGTCGCTATGGCGCCTATGTCACCGACGGCACGACCAATGCGACGCTGCCCAAGGACGTGAAGCCCGAGGACCTGACCCTCGAACAGGCCATCGCCCTGATCGACACCCGCGCCGCCGCCGCGCCCGCCAAGGGCAAGAAGAAAGCGTCGCCCAAGAAGGCTGCCGCGAAGGCTCCGGCCAAGAAGCCCGCCGCCAAGAAGGCGCCTGCCAAGAAGGCGGCGAAGTAACTTCCTTAAGCCCTCTCCCCTTGAGGGGAGAGGGTTGGGAGAGGGGCTTCCCAGCCTATCGTCTCGTAACGATCAATTCGGAGTCGCGAACCAGATCGTGTGCTTGGGCCCCTTGCCGTTGGTCCGTGCGGCCACGCGAATCTCGTCTACGGCAAAACCGTTCTTCTCCAGCCTGCGCGTAAATGCCGGGTCCGGCCCTGCCGACCACACTGCCAGCACGCCGCCTGCCGTCAGCGCCCGCCTTGCTGCGCGCAGGCCGGAGGAGCTGTAGAGCGCGCCATTGCCATCGCGCACCACGCCGTCCGGCCCGTTGTCGACATCGAGCAGGATCGCATCGTAATCGCCCTGCGCGCCGTCGATCTCGCTACCCACATCGCCCATGATCAGCCGCACGCGCGGATCATCGAGGCACCCGGCGGCGATGTCCGCCATCGGCCCGCGCGCCCACTGGATGATCTCGGGCACCAGTTCGGCCACGATCACTTCTGCCTTGGGCCCCAGCACTTCCAGCGCCGCGCGCAAGGTGAAACCCATGCCATAGCCGCCGATCAGCAACGTGGGGGCAGGGCGGCCCTTCAGGCGCTTGATCGTCTCGGTGGCGAGTGCAATTTCAGAGCCGCTCATGCGGCTGCTCATCAGCTCGTTATGCCCCATCACGATCATGAAATCGCGATCATGGCGAAACAGGCGCAGTTCGGTGCCCCCCGGCACTTGCGCCGTGCCCAGCAGTTCGCGCGTGATCATTTCACCCAGTCCAGCCCGATTTCCTCGTAGATTTCCTTGGCCTCGGCCCAGCCTTCCTCCACCTTCACGTGGAGGAACAGGTGCACCTTCACACCCAGCAGCTCGGCCAGTTCCTTGCGCGCCGCCTCGCCAATGGATTTCAGCTTCGATCCGCCCTTGCCGAGCACGATCGCCTTCTGGCTGTCGCGCGCGATCACGATCTGCTGGTGGATCTCGATCGAACCGTCACGGCGCGTCGCGTAACTCTCGGGCCGCACCGCGCTGTCATAGGGCAGCTCGTCGTGAAGCTGGCGGTAAAGCTGCTCCCGGGTGATCTCCGCCGCCAGCAGCCGCTCGCTGGCATCGGAAACCTGATCCTCGGGATAGTGCCAAGCGCCTTCGGGCATGCGCTCTGCCAGCTTGAGCTTGAGTTCGGGCACCCCGTCCCCGGTCAGCGCCGAGACGAAGAACACCTCGTCAAACCCGCCCTGCGGCGCCAGCTCCGCCGCCATTTCCAGCAGCGGTTCCTTGGCAATCGCATCCACCTTGTTGAGCACGAGGATCTTGCGCTCGGCGCGGTCCTTCAGGCTTTCGAGGATGGGTTCCAGATAATCGCGCTTCTTCTTGCGCCCGTCGACCAACAGCAGGATCGCATCGGCGCTGTCCGCGCCTTCCCATGCCGCATGCACCATTGCGCGGTCGAGCCGCCGCTTCGGCTCGAACAGACCTGGCGTGTCGGCGAGGATCAGTTGCACCCGCTCGCCGCCCGGCAGATCCTGCAGCGCGATCCCCATCAGCCGCGCGCGCGTCGTCTGCGCCTTGGCCGAGACGATCGCCACCTTCTGCCCGACCAGCGCGTTGACCAGCGTCGACTTGCCCGCATTGGGCGCGCCGATCACCGCCACGAGTCCACAATGTTCCGTCATATGTCCATCATCCATAGCGCGCCATGAAGGCTGCAGCCGCGCCGCGCTCGGCTTCCTGTTTGCTTGATCCGGTCGCCTGCTCGGAGCCGACCCCGGCCACCTCGACCTGCACCGTAAACACCGCCGCATGGTCCGGCCCGCTGCGTTCCAGCAGCGTGTAGACCGGTGGCTTGCGGCGATTGCCCGCTGCCCATTCCTGCAGCGCGGCCTTGGGGTGCTTGCGCTGCCCCGCGCCGCCCGCCATCGCAGGCTCCCATGCCTTGCGTACGAAGCTGCGCGCCGCATCGAACCCGCGTTCGAGGAAAAGCGCCCCGATCAGCGCTTCCATCACGTCGCCCAGCACATTGTCGCTTTGCCCGGCGCCATCGCCGCGCGCCTGCTTGCCAAGCCGGATATGCCCCGCGACGCCCAGCTTGCGCGCCACATCGGCACAAGTCTCGCGGCTGACGAGCACGTTGAGGCGCTGCGAGAGCTTGCCTTCCGCCGCCTCGCTCTGTTCGTGCAGCCACTCCGCGATGGCGAGGCCCAGCACGCGGTCCCCCAGAAACTCGAGCCGCTGGTAATCACGCGCCTCGCCCATCGATCCGTGGGTCAGCGCCTCGTGCCACAAGTCGGGCCGGGCAGGGGCCGCCCCCGTCAGCGCGGCGATGAAGCCCGCGGTCTCTTCCGAAAGCGCGCCGCTCAGAACGTACCCCCGATCCGGTCCGCCCGCAGTGCAGAGAACCAGGTCCAGGGCAGGAACCAGTTGGCACTGCCGTCGGTCGACCACATCACGATTGTCGCGCGGCCGATCAGGTTGTCCTGCGGCACAAGCCCGATCCCGCCGCCCTCGACCGCCGGAAAGCGGCTGTCCATCGAGTTGTCGCGGTTGTCGCCCATCAGGAACACATGGCCCGCAGGCACCACGACCGGCGGGGTGTCGTCTTGCGGCCGGTAGCCCAGATCGAGCACGTTGTAGGATTTGCCGCCCGGCAGCGTCTCGCGATACTGCGGGTAGTGGCAGCTCTGAATCCCGTTCGGTTCCACCGCCTCGAATTCCGGCGCAATGCAGCTCGTGTTGGCCGAAACCCGGATGACGAAATCGGCGACCTTGACCTTGGGCACGGCCACGCCGTTCAGGTGCAGCTGCCCGCCGATCATCTGCACAGTATCGCCCGGCAGGCCGATCACCCGCTTGATGTAGTCGACATCATTGCCCGGGGGTGCCTTGAATATCACCACATCGCCGCGCTTCGGCTGGCCCGCCATAATCCGGCTCGGCAGCAGCGGCAGGCTGAACGGCAGCGAGTATGACGAGAAGCCATAGGGCCACTTCGCCGCCAGCAGATAATCGCCGTTCTCGAGCCGAGGCAGCATCGATTCCGAAGGGATGTTGAAGGGCGAGAACACGAAGCTCCTGAAGAACGCCACGATAAGGACCAGCTTGATCACAAAGACCGGGAAGCTGTCTTCCTTGCGTTCCTTCTTCTTCGTGGGGGGCGCGGGTGCGTCCTGCACCGCCGACGTCGCGGTTGGCGAGCTCTGGGGCGTGTTTTCTGAGGGTTCGGTCATCGCAGCGGTCATGTGGAGGGGCCTCGCATCCGTCAAGCGCAGACTGCATGGATAGGCCCGTGCAGACGAATTTTGCAGGCACGCCGGTCGACCATCCCTTGCGCTTGGTCGAACGGGCGGGGTACGCCCGGCGCATCCCCAGGAGACGATACCATGGCTGCCACCGACACTGCCCCGCTCTGGACCGCGCTCGAAAGCCTGCCGCGCCCCACGCTCTCGGACCTCTTTGCCGATCCCGCACGGCTTGATCGTTACGCGACGGTGCTCGATCTCCCCGGCGGCCCGATTCGGTTCGACTGGTCGAAGACGCACCTCTCTCCCGAAGTCGAAGCCGTGCTGGACCAGATCGCCGATGCGGTTGATCTTCCCGCCAGCCGCGAGGCGCTGTTCGCCGGCGCGCTGATCAACAACACCGAGGGCCGCGCCGCCACGCATATGGCCGAGCGCGGCGTCGGCAATCCCGCCGCTGCCGAAGAAGCCGAACGCTTCCACGAACGCATGCAGGTGCTGGTCGAGGCGATCCATGAAGGCTTGCTCGGCGAGGTGAAGAGCCTCATCCACATCGGCATCGGCGGCTCGGCGCTTGGCCCGGCGCTCGCCATCGATGCGCTGGCGCGCGACGACGCCAAGGTAGCCGTCCACGTTGTCTCCAATGTCGATGGCGCCGCGCTTGCTGCCGCCACCGCGCAGTGCGATCCCGCCACCACCCTGATCGCGGTCGCTTCCAAGACTTTCACCACCACCGAAACGCTGATGAACGCCGTGAGCGCGCTGGATTGGCTGCGCGAAGGCGGCGTGGAGGACCCCTTCGGCCGCGTCGTCGCGCTCACCGCCGCGCCTGAAAAGGCTGTCGCCTGGGGCGTTGACGAAACGCGCGTCCTGCCTTTCGCCGAGACCGTCGGCGGCCGTTACTCACTGTGGTCCTCGATCGGCTTCCCCATCGCGCTCGCGCTGGGCTGGGACGGGTTCGCCGCCTTCCTCGCCGGGGCCGCCGCGCTTGACCGCCATTTCCTTGAAGCGCCGATGGCCGAAAACGTCGTCATCCGCGCCGCTTTTGCCGATCTCTACTATACGCAGGCCCGGCACTGCGGCAGCCGTGCGGTGTTCGCCTACGACGAGCGGCTGCGCCTCTTGCCGAACTACCTCCAGCAGCTCGAGATGGAATCGAATGGCAAGCGCGTTACGGCACAGGGTGAGCCGCTCACTCGCCCCAGCGCCCCCGTTACGTGGGGCGGTGTCGGCACAGACGCGCAGCATGCGGTGTTTCAGCTCCTGCACCAGGGCACGCACCTGATCCCGGTCGATTTCCTTGCCGTCAGCGTACCCGGCCATGATTTTGATCCGGCGCACCACCGGACGCTCCTCGCCAACTGCTTCGCGCAAGGCGCCGCGCTCATGGCCGGCAAGCCGGGTGAGGGCGACATGGCGCGCGACTATCCGGGCGACCGCCCCTCCGCCACGATCCTCTGCGACGAACTCGGCGCCGCCACGCTCGGCAGCCTCATCGCCTTCCACGAGCATCGCACCTTTGTCTCGGCAATGATGCTGGGCATCAATCCCTTCGACCAGTTCGGCGTCGAGCTTGGCAAGGCCATCGCCAAGTCGATCGAGGCGGGCGATGCCACATTCGATCCTTCCACGCAGGCCCTGCTGGCGGCCGCCGGGATCGACGGCTGAACTCGTAACGTCACGCGAAATCGCCGCGATTGGGCATTGGCGCGGCTGGGGGCAAACGCCATATAGGGCGCCGCATCAGGAGCCTCCCGCATGACCGATATCCAATTCGACTACGATCTCTTTGTCATCGGGGCCGGCTCCGGCGGCGTCCGCGCCAGCCGCGTGGCCGCCAGCCACGGTGCCCGTGTGGCCGTGGCCGAGGAGTTCCGCGTCGGCGGCACTTGCGTGATCCGCGGCTGCGTCCCCAAGAAGCTCCTGGTCTATGGCTCGCACTTCGCCGAGGAATTGCAGGACGCGGCCAACTACGGCTGGACGGTCGAGAACACCACGTTCGACTGGCCGACCCTGCGCGATGCTGTCCTGCGCGATGTCGACCGGCTCAATGCCGCCTACACCTCGACGCTCGAAACCCACAAGGTCGAGCGCTTCCTCGAGCGCGCGGTCATCACTGGCCCCAATTCCGTGCGCCTTGCTTCAGGGCGCGAGATCACCGCAAAGCACATCCTCGTCGCCACCGGCGCCTGGCCGGTCATGCCCGAATTTGAAGGCGCCGAGCATTGCATCACCTCGAACGAGGTGTTCCATCTCGAAAAGTTCCCCCGGCGCGTGGTGATTTCCGGCGCGGGCTATATCGCCATGGAATTTGCGGGCATTTTCAATGCACTCGGCAGCAACGTAACAGTTGTCAATCGCTCCGAGACTCTGCTGCGCACGTACGATGAAGCCCTGCGCGACCGGCTGCTCCAGATCACCATGGCACGCGGCATCCAGTATCGCTTCAATTCCCCGTTCGAAAAGGTGGTCAAGCGCGAGGATGGCCTCCTCGAAGTCTGGCTCAAGGGGCAGATCGATCCGATCCTTGCCGATCAGGTCCTCGTCGCCACGGGCCGCCGCCCCAAGACGGACGGGCTCGGCCTTGAAACCGCCGGGGTAAAGCTGGGCGAGAACGGCGAGATCCTTGTCGACGAGCGCGCCCAGACCAGCTGCCCCAGCATCTATGCCGTGGGTGACGTAACGGACCGCGTCCAGCTCACCCCCGTCGCCATCCGCGAAGGCCAGGCCTTCGCGGACCGCGTGTTCGGCGGCAAGCACGTAACGATCGACTATAGCTGCATCCCGAGCGCCGTTTTCTCGCAGCCTCCGCTAGCCGGTGTCGGCCCTACCGAGGGACAGGCGCGCAACAAGTACGGATCGATCAAGGTCTATTCGTCGGATTTCCGCCCGATGAAAAACATCTTCGCCCACAGGCCCGAGCGCGGTCTCTACAAGATGATCGTCGATGCCGCGACAGACCGGGTACTGGCGATCCACATGATCGGCCCCGAAGCGCCGGAGATCCTGCAAGCCGCGGCCATTGCGGTGAAAGCGGGCCTCACCAAGGCCGATTTCGATGCGACAGTTGCGCTGCATCCGTCGATGGCCGAGGAACTCGTGCTGATGAAGTAAAGGTTGCACATTGCAACCGACCCGTTAGTCTCTCCGGAAATCGTCCGGGGAGCACTGCATGAACCTTCAAGGCAAGACCATTCTGCTCACCGGCGGCACCGATGGCATCGGCCTGCGCCTTGCCCGCCAGCTGCGCGGCAAAGGCGCGGTCCTTATCGTTACGGGACGGACGCCCGAGCGGATCGCGGCGGCGCAGACGGAAGGCTTTGAAGTCATCGCTGCCGACCTTGCCGGGCCGGACGGGGTGGAAGCCGTCATCGCCGGTCTTGCCGGTCGTCCGATCGACATTCTCGTCAACAACGCCGGGATGGGGGCGGACCACGACTTCCGCATGGCCCTTCCGCGCGAGGAGGATGACGAACGCACGCTCTGGCTCAATGTCCACGCCCCGATCCGCCTGATCGGGCGCCTGATGGAGACATTGCGGGCCCGTCCGGAGGCGATGATCGTCAACGTGACGTCAGGCCTCGCCATCGCGCCCAACGCCGGTTCGCCGCTTTATTGCGCCACCAAGGCCGCCTTGCGCAGCTATACGATGGCCCTGCGCGCGCAATTGAAGGGCACCGGCATCCACGTCCTTGAGGCGCTTCCCCCACTGGTCGATACGGCGATGACCGCCGGGCGCGGCAGCAACAAGTTGGCGCCTGAGGAATGCGCCCGACAGATCGTTGCCGCGATGGAAGGCGGCAAGGACGAGGCCAATGTCGGAATGGTGAAGGTGCTGCGCGCGGTCTACTCGTTCTCGCCCGCGCTTGCCCGCTCCATCATGCTGCGGTTCTGATCGAAAGGAAGCCTCCCATGTCCAAGCAAGTCCTCGTCTCCGGCGGCAGCGGCTACATCGCCGGCTTCATCATTCAGCGACTTCTGGCCGAGGGCTGGACTGTCCACACCACGGTGCGCAACCTGAAGCGCGAGGCTGAATTGCGCCCGCAGCTTGGCGGCACGCCGGAAACCCTGAAGTTCTTCGCGGCCGATCTCACCGCCGATGCGGGTTGGGCCGAGGCGATGGCGGGCTGTAGCCACGTTCTCCACGTTGCCTCGCCCTTCAGCAGCAAACCGCCGCGCAATCCCGATGATCTTATCATCCCCGCGCGTGAGGGAACCGTGCGCACGCTGCGGATCGCCAAGGCGGCAGGTGTCCAGCGCTTCGTCCAGACCTCGTCGGTCGCCGCAATCGCCTATGGCCACGGAAAGGGCCATCACCACTTTACCGAGGCCGACTGGACCAACATCCACAGCCGCGATGCCTATGCCTACGTCAAGTCCAAGACGGTTGCCGAACGTGCCGCACGCGAGTGGATGGCGAAAGAGGGGGCGGGCATGGAATTCCTCTCGGTCAACCCCGCCGCCGTGCTCGGCCCGGTCTGGAGCCACGATTTCTCCGCCTCGATCGAGATGGTGAACCAGCTCCTCTCCGGCGCGCTCCCCGGCTGCCCCGATCTCGGCTTCGGCATCGTCGACGTGCGCGATCTCGCGGATCTCCACGTCCGCGTGCTCACTGAACCGGGTCTCGATGGCGAGCGTTTCATTGCCTCGGGTCCGTTCCTCAAGATGATTGAGGTTGCGCAGATCCTGCGCGCCGGAATGCCGCTCGAAGCACGCAGGGTACCCACGCGCCGTTTGCCGGACTGGCTTGTCCGCTTTGCCGCCAAGTTCAATCCGCTGATCCGTCAGGTCGTCGGCGAACTCGGCAACGTGCGCGATGCCAGCGCCGCCCACGCCTTCGAACGGCTTGGCTGGAAGACCCGCCCTGCCGAAGAATCGATCATCGACTGCGCGAAAAGCCTGATCGAACGCGGTATCGTGAAGGTCTGAAAGGGTGAGGGGCCGCGCCCCTCAGATCCCCGCAAACCACTGATAGCCGCGGTGATCCTCCCAGTAGCCGCCCTTGCCGCCATGAATCGCATCGAGCGAGGCAACCGCTTCCACGCGCATCACATACTTGGCCTGCTTGTAGCCCAGCTGCCGTTCGACCCTCAGGCGCAGCGGCGCGCCGTGGCCGACCGTCAGCAGTTCGCCGTTCATGTGCGTCGCCAGGATCGTTTGCGGGTGGAAGGCATCGATCATGTCGATGCTCTCGTAGTACGGGATGCCGCCTGTGCTGTCCGCGCAATGGAACACCACGTACTTGGCGTTACTGGACATGCCTGCGCGCTTGAGGATCAGGCCGAGCGGTACGCCCGACCATTCGCCGATCGCGCTCCAGCCTTCCACGCAGTCGTGCCGCGTGATCTGCGTGCGCCGGGGGGCGGCCATCATCTGCGCCAGACTGATGCGCAGCGGATGCGCCACCATGCCGTCGACGCTCAGCGTCCAGTCGGCAAACTTGTTCGCCGCGAGCGTGTTGTACTCGCTCGTATTGGGGTTCTGGTTGCCGTTCTGGCGGAACACCGGCGACATTTCGGCCCGGCTGAACTCCTGCGCAAGCGCGTTACGGTCCGTGACGAGACGCTGCGCACGGTGCGTCGTCTTTTCGCCAAGGCTAAGGAACGATTTGACCGTCGGCGAGGCGTTGATCTGGTCGCAGCCGGCCAGCAGCAATCCCGCGCCGCCAATCAGGGCGTTACGCCGCGTGACGAGTGAAGTGGGGCGTTCAGCGGGCAAGATAAGCCCGGAAGTGTTGTCCTTGCTCATTACGACCGCTCCTTCGGCAGACGGTACCAGCCCGTGATGATCGAGCGCAACTCGTTGAACGGCCCTGCCAGCACCACCGCCAGCAGATGCACCGCGATGAAGGCGGCGAACCCGGCCGCGCAAAGGAAGTGGATCGAGCGCGCCGAGGGCCGCCCGCCGAAGATCTCGGCCAGCCAGGGGAAGGCCGCGTTGAGCGTGGGCGACATCGTGCAGCCGGTCAGGATCACCACCGGGATCAGCACGAAGAGCACCCCGAGGTAGGCGATCTTCTGCAGCGGGTTATAGGCTCTCGCCGCTTCGCCGGTAGGGAAGCGCAGCCGCGCATGTTCCTTGATGTCGTGCCACAGGTGCGCGATGCTGCGTTCTTCACGCTTCAAGGCAAGATCGCGCCGCAAGTGACCGGAAACAAGGTTATATGCCATGAACAGTGTCGCGCTGATCAGCAGCACCCAGGCAAACGCAAAGTGCCATTGGCGTGCATCGGCAAGACTGTAGGTCGAAGGGATCGTGACGAGTGGCGGGAACGCATAAGGCACACCCTGCGCGTAGCCGAGGAAGCCGGTCGTCGCGATCTCGAACCCGCCGATTTGCACGAACCCGCTGGTGCCGCGATGGCTGATCACCAGCCAGGGATGATCAAGGTTCGCGCCGTAGACGCCCCAATAGAGCCGGGGATGAGCATTGAAGATCATCATCCCGCTCATCAGCATCACGAAGATGCTGAGGGCATTGATCCAGTGCCAGATCCGCACCGGCAGTTTCGTTCGATAGATCAGCGGCGAGGTATCCACCTCCGCCCGTCCTGCCGGGCCATCGGCCCCGTTCTCCGCAGATTGTGTCGCCATTGTCCCGCTCCGCCAAGCTGTGCGCACGCGGCGAGCAGGCGCTTCCCGGTCGGAAGCGCAAACGCCGCACACGCTGGTTCGGACCAGTCGTCCAAATCGTTACATTTCGTGGAAAACAGCTCCGTTATCCGTCATACCACCCCACGTCCGCCGTCGCCACCTCGCCAAACCGGGCGCCCTTGGTGATCGCTTGCCAGATGATCGGCCACGAGGTGCCGATCATGCTGAGGAACGGCCAGGGGTCCCGCCAGTCCCAGCTTACGTCGCGTGTGGTAACGAGGCTTTTCAGCGCGGGCACGAACCCCTTGCGCCGCAGCATGGCCCCCTGCGTCTCGGTCAGGCAGGCGTAGAACTGCTGCAGACGCTGCTCGGGACGCACCCGCACCGGACTGCTCCAGCCCGGGTCCAGCACCGCGCGGGCAATATCTTCCGGCTCCCAGAAATGCACCCCGCTCGTCGCGCGCGGATTGCACTCGATGGCATAAGGCACGCCCGCTGCATCGACGATGAAGTCGAACGAGATGAACCCGCTCCAGCCCGTCTCACCCACAAACCGCGCGATCCATGCATCGATGGCGGGAACCTCGACCCGTTCGAACGCAACCGCGACCGAGCCCGACATCAGCGCCCCGCGATAGACCATCGTCGCCACCACGCGGCCGCCTTGTGCAATCGTGCAGGTGCTGTGCTCGCGCCCTTCAACAAACCGCTGCACCACTGCGGGCCGCGCCGGATCGGCGAGGGGCAGGGGCTCGCCCCCATGCAGTATGCTGAGCCCATTGCCCGAACACGAAAACACCGGTTTCACCACCACCGGGCCACACCGTGCCAGCGCCTCGGCCTCCGGGCTTCCCAGCGGCGCGCTTTCGGGCACGGCCAGCCCCATCGTTGCCGCCTTGCGCACGAAGCTCGCCTTGTCATGCAGCGCCAGAACCGCGTCCGGCGGCATCGTGAAGAGCCCCACACCCTCCGGCAGCATCCCCGCCAGATGCGCCACGTGCATCGTCTCTTCCGAAACGGGAACGACCAGATCGACCTTCTCGCGCGCCACGATCTCGTTCAGCGCCGACAGATAGGCCGCCTTGCCCGTGATCGGCGCCGGTACCTTGAACTCGCGCGTCACGTGCCGCGATGCGCCCGCCAAGGTCCAGCCATAAGGGTCGGCCACCAGCACCCGGCACCCCGCCTTGGCAAAACCCCGCGCCAGATCGAGCGCCTTGGGCAGCCTTCCCAGTGTCAGCAACACTGTCGTCATGACGTCACGCTTTCGAAACCCGCACCATGATCTGCTTCGCCGGCCGCGTCGTCAGCCGCGCTGCGGGCCGCACTGCGCCTGCCTGCTCGATATGGAAGTCGAACCGGCGGAACAGCCGCGCGATCAGCAGCACCGCCTCGGTCAGCGCAAAGGCCGCCCCGGCGCAGACGCGCGGGCCCTGTCCGAAGGGAATATAGGCCCCCGGCGTCAGCTCGCTTTCGCGCGCGGGCAGAAAGCGGTCCGGATCGAACACATCGGGGTCCTTCCAGAAGCGCCGGTGCCGGTGCAGCACCCACGGCGCCACCATCACCAGTGCCCCGCGCTTGACACGGCGGCCGCCGATCGTCGTCGCCTCGGTCGCCACGCGCGGCAGGAAGGTGATCGGCGGATAGAGCCGCAGCGTCTCGCGAAAAAGGTTGCGGACTGTCAGCAGGTGCTTGGTCTCCTCGAAACCGATGGGGCCGTCCTCGCCCGCCACTTCGCGGATTTCCTGCCGCACCCGGGCGACGAGTTCCGGCTGCATCGCCAGCAGATAGAACGCCCAGGTCAGCGCACTCGCGCTTGTCTCATGGCCTGCAAGGAACAGCACGCCAAGCTGGTCGATCAGCTCTTCCCGCGTGAAGGCCGTCCGCGTGAAATCGTCGCGCGCCGCGATCACTGCCGCGGCGATATCGTCGAAATGCTCACCGTTCGGCCCCACATGCGTATCCAGCAGATCGCCCAGATGCCCGCGTATCCGCTGGCAGGCCTCCAGCACGAAGTCCTTCTGCGGCACCGGAGTCCACGCCGGGTCCATGATGAGCCGCCGGATCTCGACTTGCGCCACGCTGTGCTCGAACACGGTGAAGGCATCGAACACATCGTGCGCCGCCCCGGTCTCGAGCCCCGTGCTGAACACCGTGCGGCAGATGATGTCCGCAGTCAGATGGCTCATCGTGAGGTCGAGCGAGAATGCAGCGCCATCAGCCACTCGCGCCGCAAGTGTCTCCTCGCAGGCCTCCGCCCCATCCTGCATCGCCGGAAACGCGCGGTTGACCCGCATCATCGTGAAGGCCGGATCGATCATCCGCCGCTGCCGCTGCCAGACGTCCCCCGAAGAAACGAAAATCGAATCGCCGATCAGCGGGGCGAGCGCGTCCACCATCAGGTCGCTCTTGGGAAAGATGCCCTCGGGATCGGACAGCACCCGCCGCACCTCGTCGGGCCGGTTCACGATCAGGATCGAACGCCGCGAATAGCCCAGTGGCCCGACATCGCAACGGTAGGCACTCGCCGGCAGCAGGCTGAGCAGATCGCCGTCCCCGCGCAGGGCCACGCGCAGCAGCGCCGTCACCGCGCCGAGGGATGTCGGGCGCGGCGGGCGATAGTGTGACGTGCTGGCAGTCTGGCTCACAGGATTCCCCGGATGATCTGCAAGTGTCATCTTATGTTTACACCGGCGCTGTCCAGTGGAATAGTCGTGCCGACAAGAACCGGGGGATGCGATGGAACTTCTGCTGTTCCGCTGCCTGATTGCAGCCCATATCGCTGCCGGGGCGACCGGCGCGATCGCGTTCTGGATTCCGGTCGTCGGCCGCAAGGGCGATGTGAACCACCGCAAGTGGGGCCGCATTTTCACCAAGGCCATCCTCATCACCGGCTGCCTCGCGCTGACGATGAGCCTCTTGACGCTCTACGATCCGATGACGGTTCACCCGCACCTTGTCGGCAAGTTCGATGCCGATTTCGTGCGCGGCATGTTCGGCGTGATGATGCTGCACAACGCGATCCTCACGCTCAATCTTGCCTGGTATGGCTGGCTCTGCGTGCAGAACCGCCGCAATGTCGCGGCCAATCGCACGCCGCTCAATGTCGCGCTGCAGTTCCTCGTGATGATCGCCGCGGTGGTCTGCGCATGGGACGGCGCGCGGATCAACCAGCCGCTGATGATGCTCATTTCGGTCGTCGGCATGGCGACCGGGATCACCAATCTCCTGTTCCTCTATGGGCGCAATCCCTCGCCGGTGATGTGGCTCAAGGAACATGTGAAGGCGCTCGTGGGCGCGGGAATCTCGGTCTACACCGCTTTCCTTGCATTCGGCTCGGTGCGGCTGGTCCCGTCGCTCGCGCTGCATCCGGCGATGTGGTCGGTCCCGCTTGTCACGGGCCTCATCATTCTCATCTACCACCGTATCCGCATCGACCAGAAGGCGGGGATCAGCATCGTTCCGCAATTCCGCTCGCGCCGCGCTGCGGCTTCGGACTGACGTGGCGTCCAGAAAGGTCGTCGTCGTCGGCGCGGGCATGGGCGGCCTTTCCGCTGCCGCCGACCTTGCGCGGCAGGGGCTCGACGTTACGGTCGTCGAGCGCGCCGCGAGTGTCGGCGGCAAGATGCGCCGGGTCGAAAGCGGCGGCCTCCATATCGATGCCGGCCCCACCGTCTTCACAATGCGCTGGATCTTCGATGGCCTGTTCGGCGATGCGGGCGAGCGGCTTGAGGACCACCTTGGCCTGATCACGGCGGAGACGCTGGCCCGGCATGCGTGGCAACACGGCGGCAAGCTTGACCTCTTCGCCGATGTGGCCCGCTCGGTGGATGCCATCGGCGACTTCGCCGGGGCCGCCGAAGCCAAGGCCTACCGCGATTTCTGCGCCCGCAGCGCTGATATCTACAAGACGCTCGCCGCCTCGTTCATTGCTGCCGAGCGCCCCTCCATCCCCGGCCTCGTCGCGCGCCTTGGCCCCTTCGGCATTCCCGCGCTGATGCGGACCGTTCCCATGCGCACGCTATGGGGCGCGCTCGGCGATCACTTCAAGGACCCGCGCCTGCGCCAGCTGTTCGGGCGCTATTCGACCTATGTCGGCTCCTCGCCCTGGGCCGCGCCCGCCACACTTATGCTGATCGCCCATGTCGAGCAGCAAGGCGTCTGGCTGGTGCGCGGCGGCATTCACGAAGTCGCCCGCGCCATTGCTGGGCTTGCCGAACGACACGGCGCGGCCTTCCGCTTCGGGGCGCATATGGAGCGCATCGTGATCGAGCAGGGCCGCGTCGCCGGGGTCGAACTGGCCTCGGGCGAACGTCTCCCTGCCGATGCGGTCGTCTTCAACGGCGATATCTCGGCGCTGACCGATGAAGTCCGCCCGGTCCCGGCAACCGCGCCCCTGAAGCGCTCGCTTTCCGCCGTAACCTGGTGCCTCGCCGCGCGCACCTCGGGCTTCGATCTCGCGCACCATAATGTCTTTTTCGCAGAGGATTACGGCGCAGAGTTCGAAGCGATCTTCAAGGATCGCCGCGTGACCCAGACTCCCACCGTCTACCTCTGCGCGCAGGACCGGGGGGAGGGCAGTGACCACCCCGCCGGCACGCCCGAGCGCCTGCTTGCCCTGATCAACGCCCCCGCCGATGGTGACAAGGGCCCGCTCTCGGATTTCGTGCTTGGCGATCTTGCTCGCCGCAGCATGGGCCTGATGCGCGATTGCGGGCTGGAACTCACCGCTGTTGACGAGCCCGTCATCACCGATCCCTCCGGCTTCAACGCGCTGTTTCCGGCGAGCGGCGGCGCGCTCTATGGCCGCGCCAACCATGGCATGATGGGCAGCTTCGCGCGGGCCGGGGCGAAGGGGAAAGTCCCGGGGCTCTATCTCGCGGGCGGCAGCGTCCACCCGGGGCCGGGTATTCCCATGGCCACGATGTCTGGTCGCATCGCCGCCGCGCGCCTTGTCGCCGATCTGGCGGGCGACCGGCGAACTGTCATGCTTCCTGCCGACCAGCCATGGCCTTGAGGCTGGTGCGCGACCATTTCGGCCGCGGCGCGCCGGCCGGCCGCCCCAGCGCATGAAGCCCCGCGCGCAGGACATGCGCGATCTTCTCGCCGCGCGAGGTGAACACGCGCGCATCCCACACGCGCGGGCCGCCCGCCGCCACCTTGCGCGCGATCGCGCCATAGATGCCCGCCGCTGAAAGGATCGCCCAGCGCTGGCGATAGCCCAGCCGCGCCGCTCCGACCCGCGCGGAGGCCTCGTAGTCTGCTGCCAATACGGCCAGCCGCTGCACCACGCCCACCAGCGCGGCGCGGTAGCAGGGGCGCAACTGCTCACCGGGCGGGATGTCCGCCTCTGCCAGCCATTCGGCGGGCAGGTAGCAGCGCCCGCCGCGATCGTCCTCCGCCACATCGCGCGCGATATTGCCGAGCTGGAAGGCAAGCCCAAGGTCGCAGGCGCGGTCGAGCGTGTCGTCGTCGTCCGGCGCCACGCCCATGACCACCGCCATCATCACGCCGACCGCGCCCGCGACATGGAAGCAATAGCGCAGCAGATCCGCCTCGGAACGCGGCGTCCAGTCCTCGGCATCGAGCGCAAAGCCGTCGATCACGTCCTCGGCCATGCCCCGCGTCAGCCCGCATTCGCGCGCGACGACGCCCAGCGCGTCGAAGCTCGGATTGCCGGTCGGCAGCCCGGCCATGGCCAGATCGGTCAGCCGCCGGATCGTCGCGAGCCGCTCTGCCGCGTCGCCCCCGGGCGTGGTCCCCAGTTCGCCGCCAAGGTCCTGTTCGTCGGCAATGTCATCGCAGGCGCGGCACCAGGCGTAGAGCAGCCAGACCCGCTCGCGCGTCGTCCGGCCAAACAGGCGCGAGGCTGCTGCAAAGCTCTTCGACCCCCGCGCAATTGTCTCGCGGGCATGGGCAACAAGGGCAGCGCGGTCCGGTTCCGGCAGCGCTGCAGCGGGTTCAGTCACGCCGCCTCACAAGTCCTTCGCGGACATCTGGATGATCGGTTTATGCGGCACATGCGCCGCCATCCGCGCTAGCAGCACATCGAGCGAGTGCTCGGCCAGGATGATGCCGCCATGGACCGGACGAATGAACCCGACCTCGATCATGTGCGTCTGGAAAGCGAGCAGCTTGTCGTAGAACCCGAAAGCATTGAGCAGGCCCACCGGCTTGGCGTGATAGCCAAGCTGCGCCCAGCTCACGGCTTCCCACAGCTCGTCCATCGTGCCGACACCGCCGGGCAGGGTCAGGAACCCGTCCGACAAGTCGGTGAAGGCCTGCTTGCGCTCATGCATGGTCTCGACGACCGTGAGGCTCGTGCAATCGGGGTTGGCGACTTCGGCTTCGGCCAGCGCGCGCGGGATCACCCCGATCACTTCGCCGCCCGCTTCCAGCGCGCCTGCTGCCACCGCACCCATCAGGCCCAGCCGCCCGCCGCCATAGACGACCCCGATGCCGCGCCCGGCAAGCTCCGCGCCGACCTCCCGCGCCAATGCAACATAGCGCGAGTCGGCCGGTGATGCCGAACCGCAATAGACCGCCAGCCGTTTCACGCCGCTCTCACGCCCCCAGCAAATCCTCGATCATCAGGCCAGCCGTCGCCTTCGCGCTGCCGACGACGCCCGGGATACCCGCACCCGGATGAGTGCCCGCGCCAACAAGATAGAAGTTCTGAATCGCATCGTCACGGTTGTGCGCACGGAAATATGCGGATTGCGTGAGCAGCGGCTCAAGGCTGAACGCGCTGCCCTGATGCGCAGAAAGATCGATCGAGAAGTCCTTGGGCGTGTAGGAAAACTTCGTCACGATCCGGCTGTGGATGTCCGGGATCAGGCGGCGGCCCACTTCGTCGAGCACGCGCTTTTCGAACTGAGGCCCGATTTCGTCCCAGTTGATCGGCAGCTTGCCCATGTTGGCCACCGGCACCAGCGCGTAGAACGTGCTCATCCCCGGAGGCGCCATGCTCGGATCGGTCACCGAGGGGTGGTGCAGATAGATCGAGAAGTCTTCCGGCAGCACGCCATGCTTGTAGATGTCGTCGAGCAGTCCCTTGTAGCGCGGCCCGAACAGGATCATGTGGTGCGCGATCCCCGGCCAGGTCCCTTCCACACCGAAGTGGACGACGAACAGGCTCGGCGAGAACTTCTTCTTCTTCAGCGACTTGGCGCGCCGCTGCGCATGGCCGTTGTCGGGCATGAGGTCGGCGTAGGAATGCACGATGTCGCCGTTGGAGGCGACCGCATCCACGCTCTCGCGCCAGCCGCTCTTGGTCTCGACCGCCGTCACCCGGTCTCCGAGCGAGTGGATGTGCACCACCGGATCACCCAGCCGCACCGTGCCGCCAAGCCGCTCGAAGTGCTTGACCATCCCTGCGATCAGCTTGTTGGTGCCGCCCTTGGCCCACCACACGCCGCCGTCCTTCTCCAGCTTGTGGATGAGAGCGTACATCGCGCTCGCGGTCATCGGATTGCCGCCCACCAGCAGCGAGTGGAAGCTGAACGCCTCGCGCAGCTTCTCGTTCTCGATATAGCTGGAGACGATCGAGTAGACCGAGCGCCACGCCTGATAGCGGATCAGCGGCGGCGCGGACTTGATCATCGAGGCGAAGTCGAGGAACGGCACCGAGCCGAGCTTGACATAGCCTTCCTCGAACACGCCCGCCGAGAACTTCAGGAACTCGGCATAGCCCGCCACGTCGCGCGGGCTGAGCTTGGCGATCTCCGCATTGAGGATCGCCTCGTCGTTGGTGTAGTCGAAGTTGGTCCCGTCCGCCCAGTTCAGCCGGTAGAACGGCTTGACCGGCACGAGCTCAACGTCTTCGGCAATGTCATGGCCCGAAAGCGCCCAGAGTTCCTTGAGGCAGGGCGGATCGGTCACCACCGTCGGCCCGGCGTCAAAGGTAAAACCGTCGCGCTCCCAGTAGTAGGCGCGCCCGCCCGGCTTGTCGCGTGCCTCGATCACGGTCGTCTGGATTCCGGCTGACTGCAGGCGGATCGCCAGCGCCAGTCCGCCGAAACCGGCTCCGATGACGGCTACTTTCTTCATGATGAAACTCTAGACTCCTGAAAACTTCAGCGGGGCCGGCTGCCTGCCCAGGCCCGTGATGGTGCCGAGCGCCCGAGGGATCGGAATGGGCGGAATACCGGCCAGGATGCGAAACTTGTCGTACGAGGTCGATTTCCCCGAATAGAACCGCTCGATAAGTTCGGGCTTCATCGTGTAGAAACGCTCCAGAATACGGAGACGTTCCTGCGGATAAGCCCCGCCGAACAGCAACGCAGAGAGCATGCGGTAATAGCTCTGGTTTTCCCAGTGCCCTTTAGCCCACTTGGCGGAGAACGCTTTCAGACCTGCACCGTCGAGCGCATCATGATGGGCAAGCGCCAGCGCAAAGCGAACCGCATCCGGCACCGAATAGCTGGTCAGCGAATGGAACAGCCCCGCGCGTGATCCGGCCCGCGCCGTATCCTCGCCGCCATCGCGCCAGAACCCGGCAAAATCGCCGCCCGCCACCACCGGCAGCACGCCGTGCTCCTCGCTCACCAGCGCTTCGACCTCCCATCCGCGCGCGGCAAGGTATGCGTCGATCCGCTGTTCCAGCGCTGGCCGGTCGAGCACGCTGCTGTCCGAATAGTAGGTGTCCTCGAGGAAGATCACGTCCGGCGCGAAGGGCAGGGCGTACATGAAGCGATAGCCATCGATCTGCTCGACCGTCGCGTCCATCACGATCGGCCGTTCCAGGCCATGCGGCGCCCTCAGCTTGAACTTGCGGCCAACGAACTTCTGCCAGCCGCCGGTAAAGTGCGAGACATCGCACAGGCCCCGCGTATCGATCACGCCCCCGGCCTCGACCAGCGTGCCATCGCCCAGCATGACTTCGGTCTCGTTGCAGCTTTTTACGGCCTGTCCGGTCAGGATCGCGTCCTCAGGCAGGGCCGCGCGCAGGGCCGCATCGAACTTCTCGGACGTCATCGCGCTGTAGCTGGTGCGCAAGTGGCGGCTGTGGCGCGGGAAATGGACGTTGTAGTCCGCCCAGGTCGCCTCGATCATCGGCGCGAGCAGTTCGGTCGCTTCGTGGTCGGTGTCGGTCGCAAAGAACGACCAGACGTGATTGCCGCCAAGGCAGCCGCCTTGTTCCACCACCAGCAGCGAGAGATCGGGACGATAGCGGGCAAGCGCCAACGCAATCAGGCCACCTGCCAGGCCCCCGCCCAGGATCGCGATATCGCAGCGCCGTGCATTCATCACCTCCGGCGATAGGCGCTGGGCCGCAGCGGCGCAACCTGCGCGGCTCTGCCCGTTCGTGAAGATGGGGGATAGGCGCGGTCCTTGGCGGCGGAGTGGGGTCCCGGGGATGGCTGTGAAGGTTGCCATCCCCGGGCTTTTGCGAAGGGCGACTTGGGGGGAGGAGTTGCCCTTCTCCCAGGGTTTGTCGCGGCGGCCCGCTCGGAGCGTGTGGAGGTGAAGGCGGGCTCGGACGACGCACCCTCAATGCCATCCGGCAACTTGCCCCCACCGTTCCGCAGCATGACCATTTGGTAATGTTTCGCATGGCCGGGCTGGCCTGCAGCGAGAATCCTGTTGCGTTTTGATGCGGATCAAGGCCTCCTTGCGACCACAAGGCGAAAACCGCCACAACCGGTCTTGTCGGCCCCCTGATTGCCCGCGGCCAGCACGCGGGCGGCGGAGAAGGGCCGCAGGTCCGCCAACAAGGAGAGAATGATGGCAGAGCAGGCCCAACAGCACGTCGACGTCCTGATTGTCGGAGCCGGCATTTCCGGCATCGGGTCCGCCAAGCATCTGCAGGACCAATGCCCGGGCAAGACCTACGCCATCCTCGAAAGCAAGGACACCTTCGGCGGCACGTGGGAAACCCACAAGTATCCCGGCATCCGCTCCGATTCCGATCTCTACACCTTCGGCTATCGCTTCAAGCCGTGGACCGGCGCGCCGATCGCCTCGGCCGAAGCGATCCTCACCTATATGGGCGAAGTGATCGAGGAGAACGGCATCACCCCGCACATTCGCTATGGCCACACCATCACCGCCTGCAGCTGGTCGAGCGCCGACAACCTGTGGACCGTGAACGCCCGCCGCAAGGATGGCAGCGAGGTGGTCTTCACCGCCGCCTTCCTGTGGATGTGCCAGGGCTACTACGATCACAAGACGCCCTACATTCCGGACTGGCCGAACATGGCGAGCTACAAGGGCCACTTCGTCCATTCCCAGCTCTGGGACCCGCAGACCGACGTGGCCGGCAAGCACGTCATCGTGATCGGTTCCGGCGCCACGGCGGCCACCATTGTCCCCGCGCTGTGCGAAGCCGGTGCCAAGGTCACCATGGTCCAGCGCTCGCCGACGTGGTTCTACTGCGCCCCCAATGTCAGCGAACTGGCTGACCGGCTGCGCACCATTGGCGTCGATGAGCCCACGATCCACCGCGTCGTGCGGCAGGACTACATCTACAACTTCTACGAAATGGACCGCCGCAGCCGCGAGGAGCCGGAGGCCATGGCCGAGGACCTGCGCGCGCTGATCCGCGGCTATGTGGGTGAGGACTTCAACTTCGAACCGCACTTCACGCCCAAGTATCGCCCCTGGCAGCAGCGCCTCGCCCAGCTTCCCGATGGCGACATGTTCAAGGCTGTTGTCGCGGGCAATGCCTCGGTCGTCACCGACACCATCGAAACCTTCACCGAAAAGGGCCTGCGGGTCAGTTCGGGTCAGGAAATCGAAGGCGATATCATCGTCGCCTGCACCGGTTTCCGCCTCTCGGTGCTGGGCGAGATTCCGTTCAAGGTCGATGGGCAGGCGGTCAACTGGGCCGATACCATCAACTATCGCGGCATGATGTTCACCGGCGTGCCCAATCTCGTCTGGGTCTTCGGCTACTTCCGCGCCTCGTGGACGCTGCGGGTCGATATCGTCGGAGATTTCGTCTGCAAGCTGCTGAACCATATGGATGCGGCAGGTACCCACAAGGTCGAGGTGGCCTTGCGCGAGGAAGACAAGGACATGAAGATCCTACCGTGGATCGACGCCGACAACTTCAACCCCACCTACCTGATGCGCGATCTCGACCGCATGCCCAAGCGCGGCGACAAGCCCGAATGGCAGCACAACCAGGACTATTGGACCGAAAAGGAACAGATCCCCTACATCGATCCTGCCGCCAGTGAATTCGTCTACGATGGCGTGCGCGCCGAGGCTGCCGCACTGGAAGCCGCAGAATAGCACTACCCGAAAGCCCTCTCCCCTTCAGGGGAGAGGGTTGGGGAGGGGAAAGGAAGCAGCCCTCAGGCCGCCTTCGCGCGCTTCGTCCCCATCGCGATCTCCTTCTTGAGATCGCGCACATAGGCATCGAAATCGAGCTGGATGGTATGCCGCCGCGCCGCATAGTAATGCCCGGTGTGGTACTCTTCGTCGGCCTTGATGATCCGGTGCATCTCGCCCAGCGGCGGAGGGGTGTAGGCACCCGCCAGATAGGCCGCGATCAGCTTCGATTGCTGCTCGGCAAAGTTGACCAGCGTCGGCAGCGGTTGGCCGAGCCCGGCATAGAACAGGTCCGGCACTTCGGGCTTCATGATCCGCTTGAACAGCGGCGGCGGCCGGTTGTCGGCATCGGCGCACAGCGAGGGATCATCGAAGAACGGGAAGCGGATGTCATAGCCCGTCGCCCAGACGATCACGTCGATCGCCTCGCGGCTGCCATCCTTGAACACCACGCCATCGCCGTCCAGACGCTCGATCGCGCCCTTCATCGTCACGTCGCCTGAGCCCGCGCGGAGCAGGAACTCGCCCGAAACCGTGGCATGCGCATCGAACGGGCCGATCTCGGGCTCGGGCAGGCCATAGTCGCTCATCTTGCCGACCAGGCTCTTGATCATGCGCGTGCCGAGCGCGGTGCGCACCTTGCGCGGCATCCACGCCGGGGCCGGGTTCTTGTCGATCGGCTGGCCCTTGTAATACTTCGGCAGCACCCAGACCCCGCGCCGGGTCGAAACGTAGAGCCGCTCGGCAATCGCGCGCTGCGAAAGTTCGGAGGCGATATCCATCGCCGAATTTCCCATGCCGACAACCAGCACGCGCTTGCCGACGCAGTTGACCGGCTCGAACGCGCTGCGGAACGAGTGGCTGTGCAGCTGCTCGCCATCGAAGTGGCCCGGATACTCGGGAATACGCGCTGCCCAGTGGTGCCCGTTCGCCACCACCAGCGCCTCATACTCGCGCGTCTCGCCGTTCGATAGCCGCACTTCCCAGCCGCCTCCGGCCTTGCGTGTCGCCTTTTCGACCTTGGTGTTGAACGTGATGTTCGCGCGAAGCCCGAAGTGATCCGCATAGTCGCGGAAGTACTGCACGAGCTGCGAATGGTGCGGGAAGTCCGGCCAGTCCGCCGGCACCGGATAGTCCTCGAAGGCGAGCCGCCACTTCGAGGTGTCGATATGCAGGCTCTGATAACAGGCCGATAAGCCGTTGGGATTGTTGTAGTACCAGTTTCCGCCGATATCGTCCGATGCATCGAACTCGTCGTAGCTGATGCCATAGTCCTTGAGCCGCTTGGCAACCGTGATGCCTGAACAGCCGGCCCCAATAATGCAGACGCGCGTCATTCAGTCCTGCTCCAGCCGCACCGGCATTGCGTTGAAGCCGTGGAGGAACGGGCTCGCCAGCCGCTCCGGCGCGCCGACCGGGACGACGCGCAGGCGGCGGGAGACGATCTCGTCGATCACCGCCGCGATCTGCACTTCGGCCAGCCGAGCGCCCACGCAGCGGTGGATGCCGTGGCCGAAAGCAATGTGCCGGCGTGCGTTCTCGCGCGTCACGTCGAAGCGCTCGGCATTCGGGAACACGCTCTCGTCGCGGTTGCCCGAGATGTACCACATCACGATCTTCTCGCCCTGGCGAATGAGCTGCCCGCCCACCTCGACATCCGCTGTCGCGGTGCGGCGCATATGCGTCACCGGCGATTGCCAGCGGATGATCTCCTGCGAGGCGTTGGTGCTCAGTGTCGGATCGGCGCGGAGCTTCTCGAGCTCCTCAGGATAAAGGTGCAGAGCCTCGACCAGGCCACTGATCGAATTGCGCGTCGTATCATTCCCCGCCACAATCAGCAGCGCGATATTGGCGAGCCGTTCCAGCGGCGGCAGCTGCCCCATCGCTTCGGAATGGACCATCCGGCTCAGCAGGTCGTCGCTCGGCGGCAGCACGCGCCGTGCTTCAAGCTCGCGGTCGAAGCGCTGCAGCATTTCGCCGAGCTGCTTCATCCATTCGGCGCGGTATTAGGGCGTCAGATTGTCCGCCGAAACCCCGCTGGCATAGTCCGACCAGCGCTTGAGATCGCGCCATTCCTCGAAAGGAAAGTCGAACAGGCTGCACAGCATGCCCAGCGTTTGCGGGATCGCGAGGCTCTCGACCCAGTCGAAGGTCTCGCCCAGCGGCAGCGCATCGAACAGCATCCTGGCGCGTTCGCGTACTTGCGCTTCCAGCTTGATCATCTGCCCCGGGCTGAACGCGGGTGCGATGACCTTGCGCTGCGCGGTGTGGATCGGCGGATCCTGCGCAATGAAGTTGGGGAAGTCCGCTTCGTTGATCGATTCGGCGATCGTGATGTTGCCCAGCTTCCACGAGGAGGAAAACACCTCGGGCGTCAGCTCGATCTGCTGGATGTGCTCGTGCGTCACGGCAGACCAATACCCGCCGAACGGGCTTTCTGGCCGCCAGCTGATCGGCATTTCCCGCCGCAGGAACGCGAACGGCTCGCGCCAGGTATCTTCGGTGTAAAGCGCGTCGGCGCTCACGTCGTATGGGTTGATCGCCCGCTCGCGGGTGAGGGTCTGGCTCGCCATGTCCTGCTCCGATGCACCCGCTCGCATCCCGGCGGGCTCTTGGCGCGAAGTATGTTTAAGCGCTCGCTTAAAGTCCAGTGCCAAAGCATGTGCCCAAAGCGTGTGGACGTCGCTGCCCAAGCGTTCTAGAAAGACGCCATCCCCGGGGAGCCGCTGGGCTGGAGCGATCTTTCGCGAAGGCTTACAAAAATGGCTGAGAGGGGCGGTTAGCATCGCCCGACCCGTCGAACCTGAACCCGTTAGCACGGGCGGAGGGAGGGCATCCAGAATGGGGCACTCCTTCTGTATTTCACGGAGGCAGATGTTGGCCATTCCCCGTCCGCACAGTTCAAAGTCTAAGTTTCGGCTTTACACTTCATTTGCGGCGCAGAAGCTGGTGGTTATTGCCCTTCTTGTGTCATTATGCTGCGGAACGCCTGCAGTTGCTCAGTTTGCGACTTACAAGCGCGGCGGCTTGTGGGGCGGTTTCAGCGACAAGGAGCTCGAACCCGGCGTTTGGCGGGTTAGAGCAAGCGCCAATGGTGTATCCGGCGGAGGCCGACTCGCGGCGGATATGGCGATGTATCGGGCTGCCGAGATCTCGAAAGAGCGCGGTTTTAAATACTTCCGCGTTCTGAAGACCAATGGCATCCAAATGATTTTAAGTCGGGAGCTCCCGATAAATGCAGGTGGCAACGTTGAAGTTGTTGTTCGACCGGTTGGCGAATTTGATGGGAATTCTGAATGCCGGTCAAAGGATGCAACTATCTGTAAAACGTATGAAGCTGATTCAATAATGAGTGAGCTGCGTCCATACATAAGATTTCCAAGGAATAACTAGATTTTTTCTGATCAGGAGTAGCCGAAATGGCCGATATCAATTCCCGCCTCGAAAATGGTCCGCAGGCTACGCCCATCGGCGTCACCACCGGCCCGATCCGCGGCAGCCGCAAGATCCACGTCGAAAGCCCGCGCTTCCCGGGCATGACGGTCGCCATGCGCGAGATTTCGCTCGAACCCAGCTCGGGCGAGCCCCCGCTGCGCGTCTACGACACCTCCGGCCCCTACACCGACAGCAATGCCGTGATCGACATCGCCAAGGGCCTGCCGCAGCTGCGCCGCGAGTGGATCATGGGCCGCGGCGATGTGGAGGAGTATCAGGCCCGCGAAGTGAAGCCCGAGGACAACGGCCAGCTCGGCCCGGACCGCTCGGGCGGTGTCCCCGGCTTCCCCAATGTCGTGCAGAAGCCGCTCCGCGCCAAGGCTGGCGGCAACGTCACGCAGATGCATTACGCCCGCCAGGGGATCATCACCCGCGAGATGGAATATGTCGCCATCCGCGAGAACCTCGGCCGCCGCCAGCTGAAGGAAGCCCTCGCGCGCGACGGGCAGGATTGGGGCGCCGCCATCCCGGACTACGTCACCGCCGAATTCGTCCGCGATGAAGTCGCCCGCGGCCGCGCGATCATTCCCAGCAACATCAACCACCCAGAATCCGAGCCGATGGCGATCGGCCGCAACTTCCTCGTCAAGATCAACGCGAACATCGGCAACTCCGCCGTGGCGTCCGATGTCGCGCAGGAAGTCGAGAAGATGGTCTGGTCGGTCCGCTGGGGCGCGGATACCGTCATGGACCTCTCCACGGGCCGCAACATCCACGACACCCGCGAATGGATCCTGCGCAACAGCCCCGTCCCCATCGGCACCGTGCCGATCTATCAGGCGCTCGAAAAGGTCGGCGGCATTGCCGAGGACCTGACGTGGGAGATCTTCCGCGACACGCTGATCGAGCAGGCCGAACAGGGCGTCGACTACTTCACGATCCACGCCGGCGTGCGCCTCCCCTACATCCCGCTCACCGCCAAGCGCGTGACGGGCATCGTCAGCCGCGGCGGCTCAATCATGGCCAAGTGGTGCCTCGCGCATCACAAGGAATCGTTCCTCTACGAGCACTTCGACGAGATCACCGAGATCATGAAGGCCTACGATATCGCCTATTCGCTGGGCGATGGCCTGCGCCCGGGCTCGGTGGCGGATGCCAACGACGAGGCCCAGTTCGCCGAACTCTACACCCTCGGCGAACTCACCAAGCGCGCCTGGGAGCAGGACGTGCAGGTGATGATCGAAGGCCCCGGCCACGTGCCGATGCACAAGATCAAGGAAAACATGGACAAGCAGCTCGCCGCCTGCGGCGAAGCCCCGTTCTACACGCTCGGGCCGCTCGTGACCGATATCGCCCCCGGCTACGATCACATCACCAGCGGCATCGGCGCGGCGATGATCGGGTGGTTCGGCACCGCGATGCTCTGCTACGTGACCCCCAAGGAGCACCTCGGCCTGCCCGACCGCGATGACGTCAAGGTCGGCGTCGTCACCTACAAGCTCGCCGCCCACGCGGCAGACCTTGCCAAGGGCCACCCCGCCGCCAAACTCCGCGACGATGCCCTCAGCCGCGCCCGCTTCGAATTCCGCTGGCGCGACCAGTTCAACCTGTCGCTCGATCCGGACACCGCCGAGCAGTACCACGACCAGACGCTCCCGGCCGAAGGCGCCAAGACCGCGCACTTCTGCTCGATGTGCGGCCCCAAGTTCTGCTCGATGAAGATCACGCAGGAAGTGCGCGATTTCGCTGCCAAGCAGAACGCCGAGATCGCAACCTTCGTTGCGAACGAAGCCGAAGCCGAAGCCGGCATGGCGGAAATGAGCGAGAAGTACCGCGAGGCAGGCAGCGAGTTGTACCTGCCTGCAGCGGAGTAATCCCATTCCTCCCCGAGCTTGCTCGGGGAGGGGAACCACCCGAAGGGTGGTGGAGGGGCGCTTTCGGCCATACGCAAAGGCCCCATATTGCCAATCCACCTCCTTCGCGTTATAACGCCCGTATGAACGCAACGCTCAAGATCACCAGGATCGGCAATTCCGCCGGCATCATCCTCCCCCGCGAGGTGCTCACGCATCTTGGAGCGGAGGTTGGCGAGACGCTTTCTGTCGTCACCACGCCGGGCGGGATCGAGCTGCGCGCCGAAGAACCGGACTTCGAGGCACAGATGGCTGCCGCCCGTGAAGTCATGGCGCGGCGCAAGCGCGCCCTGCGCGAACTCGCCAAGTAACCCTATGCCTCAGGGCTGGATCTGGGTCGCGCCCGATGTCGCGCGCGCGGCGCATGCCGAGCAGCTTGCCGAGCATGGCGGCGCCGAAGGCGTGCGCGATGATGGCCTCCTCGTCAGCGCCTTTGCGCGCCCCCGCAATCTCGCCGATTATGGCGATCCGGATGCGGCCGCACTGGCAGCTGCCTATGCCTATGGCATTGCCCGCAACCATCCCTTTGTGGATGGCAACAAGCGCACGGCAGCTGTCGTTTCGGAAACGTTTCTGATGCTCAACGGCTATGTGCTAACAGCAAGCGACGCAGAACTTGTTGTCGCGTTCCTTGAACTTGCCGCCGGCCAGCTCACCGAGGAAGAACTCGCCGACTGGTTCCGCCAGCACGTGCGCGCGCCCTAGGCGCGCTTCAGCCGCACCATCGCTTCATCGAGCGCGCCGAGAAAGCGCGAACGATCCGCCTTCGAGAACGGCGCCGGCCCGCCAATCACGTCCCCGCCTGCGCGCAGGTCCGCCATGATCGCGCGGGTCGCGATCTGGCTGCCGATGGAATTGGCGGTGAAGGGCTTGCCGGTGGATGAGAGCACCTGCGCGCCTGCCTTGAGGCAGCGGTCCGCCAGCAGGATGTCGGCGGTCACCACCACGCAGCGCGCGTCCGCTTCCCCGGCGATCCAGTCGTCCGCCGCATCGAAGCCGCCGTCCACCACAACACGCCGCACCAGCGGATGGACGGGCACGCGGAAAGGTGAATTGCTCACAACCACGACGGCGACGTCATGCCGCCACGCGACCTTATAGATCTCGTCCTTGACCGGGCAGGCGTCGCCATCGACGAGAATGCGAAGCTGGGCAGGGGTTATGTCCATGGACAGCCCTTGCCACATTGGCGTCCGCCTCGCCATTCCTCCCCCAACGGGGGAGGGGGGGACCACCGCAGGTGGTGGAGGGGCAGGTGCGGGATGAAACGTCCATCAGCCGCAGAAGCGGGAACCGCCTACCCTTCGCTCAGGTGCTCCGCTTCATGTTGTCGAGCCCTGCGACAACACCCGGCTTCTGGCTGGGATTGGAAGCATTCTGCTTCTTGGGGCCTTCCGCCTTGGGCTTGCGCACTTCGCGGTTCGATTTCTTCTGGCTCTTGGCCATGCTCGCTCTCCGTCCGGACGGTATGGCCGGAGACCAGCCCTAGGCCTTCGGGCAGGGCTTGGCCAGCAATCCCGGCAGGGCGGGGAAGGCGGGCACGAAAAAGCCCCCGCAGAGCGCCGGAAACGGGCGTTCGTCGGGGGCTTTGTCGTCAGGGCAGCGGCCTGCCGGTCGGGATCAGTTAGAGGCGACCTGAATGCCCAGCGCGCGGGCTTCGGCCTGCGTGAACTCGACCGCCTGGTTGTTGAACGTGCCGGTCACATAGCGGCCGCGCACGTGCAGTTCGAACGGAGCCTTGCCGTTGAAGGCAGTGCCCTTGATCACGCGCTCGCCGCCAACGTCTTGCGCGGTGTAGGTGTAGGTGACACCTTCGTGCGTGAACTTGGCAGCGGTCTCGCCCGCGTGGGCAAGGGCCGGAGCAGCGATGAGAGCAGCAGCGGCAGCGATCTGGAAGGACTTGATAAGCATGGCAAAATCTCCTTTGAAACCGGAAGAATTTGCCTTCGAGCACCCCTGTTTTCTTGTTGAGCCCGATATGGTGCAGCGCACAATGACCCGCAAATGTAATGAACGCCGCGCCAGTTGCAAAACGCGCAACTGGCTGCTGATCGCCGCCTTCGCCGCGCTGGCGGCCTGTTCGCCCAAGGCGTCTGAACCTGCTCCGGCGCCGGTCATTGCCGGTGGCTGGCAGGTGGCCGATCCTGCGGGTGAGAGCATCGTAGGCGCCGCACGCTACGCTGCTGGCCAGTTGCCACCGGGGCACGGTGCACTGGCTGAGGTCCTCTCCGCCGAGACGCAGGTCGTCGCCGGCACCAACATTCGCTTGGTGCTGCGCCTTGCCGATGGCTCGCGCTGGAAGGCCGTGGTCTGGCACCGCCTCGATGGCTCTTTCGCGCTCACCGAGGCCGCGCCACAGCCTTGAAAGTCAGCGCTTTTTGACGAACTCGGCGCGCAGGACGAGGCCCTTGATCCCGTCGAACCGGCAGTCGATTTCCTGCGCGTCGCCGGTCAGGCGGATCGACTTGATCAGCGTACCGCGCTTCAGGGTCTGGCCCGCACCCTTGACCTCGAGGTCCTTGATCAGCGTCACCTGGTCGCCATCGGCAAGAAGGTTCCCCACCGCATCGCGCACCTCGACAGTGCCTTCCGCCGCGCGCTTGGCGGCAAGCTCGGAAGCCGGCAGCCATTCGCCGCTGTCTTCGTCGTAGACGTAGTCTTCATCGCTCATGGCTTGTTCGATTCCCGAAAGGGCAGGACGCCCGAAACCCATAGCGCCAGCCAAACGAGGACCGGCTGCAGAAACATCCTCGGCACGTGATAGCCAAGGCCGAGCCCATGATCGGGCCGCGCCATGTCGCGGATGAAGTGAACGATGTTCGCCGGGAACACGCCGACGGCATAGGCCGCGAGCCCCCATCCGGCGGCGCGGCGCAGGGCAGGAGACCAAGGCTGAACCAGCCCCGCCGCACCCGCCAGTTCGGCGACACCGGTCAGCGCGATCACAAACTCGGGCGCTGGCACCCAGGTCGGCATGATGCCGAGGAACGGCCGGGGGACAAGCAGATGCAGCGCCCCGGCCAAGGCATAGAGCAGCGCCAGAACCCAGCGCGACAGATTGCGGGAAATGCTCAGTCGCGCAGCAATTCGTTGATGCCGGTCTTGCTCCGGGTCTGCGCGTCGACTGTCTTCACGATCACGGCGCAGTACAGCGAAGGCCCGGGCGTCCCGTCGGGCAGGGGCTTGCCCGGCATCGCGCCCGGCACGACCACGGCATAAGGCGGCACGCGGCCCATATGGACCTCGCCCGTCGCGCGGTCGACGATCTTGGTCGAGGCGCCGAGGTACACGCCCATCGAGAGCACCGCGCCTTCGCCGACGATCACGCCTTCGGCCACTTCGGAGCGCGCGCCGATGAAGGCGCCGTCCTCGATGATCACTGGGCCGGCCTGCAGCGGCTCGAGTACGCCGCCGATCCCGGCGCCGCCCGAAATATGCACGTTCTTGCCGATCTGCGCGCAGGAGCCGACCGTCGCCCAGGTATCGACCATCGTGCCTTCATCGACATAGGCGCCGATGTTCACGAAGCTCGGCATCAAGACCACGCCCTTGGCGATATGCGCCCCGCGCCGCGCGACCGCGCCGGGCACAACGCGGAAGCCCGCCTCGCGAAAGCGGTTCTCGCCCCAGCCGGCAAACTTCGAGGGTACCTTGTCATAGGCCGGCGCGCCGCCCGCACCCTGCTCGATCACCGCGTTGTCATTGAGACGGAAGGAAAGCAGCACCGCCTTCTTGAGCCACTGGTTGACAGTCCACGCGCCGTCCACCTTCTCGGCCACGCGGACCTTGCCAGCGTCGAGCAGTTCGAGCGCAGCGTCCACCACTTCGCGCACCGCTGTGCTCGCGGGGGTCACGTTGGCGCGGTCTTCCCACGCGGTTTCGATGGCGGACTGCAGCTGTGCGGTCATGGTAGGGGCTCTCCGGGAAATCAGAGCGCGGGGCCTAACGGAGCGCAGCGCTGCCTGCAAGCTCTGCGCAAACCAATTCGAGCCACCGCGGCAGATCATCGATCACCAGGTCGATCGCCGCATCGTCCTTGGCGCGGTCACCCCATTCGCTGGCACAGTCGAGCCAGACCGTCTGCATGCCGAGCGCCTTGGCCGGCGGAAGGTTGCGCGCCGAGTCCTCGACGAACACCGCGCGCTCGGGATCGAAACCGAAAGCCTCGATCAGTCCGTGGTATGCCGACGGCTCCGGCTTGGGCTTGTAGTCCATCGCGATGACATCCCACATGCCCTCGAAGCACTGCTCCAACCCGAGGGCGGCGAGGACCTTTTCCGCATATGGCTGATCGCCATTGGTGAAGATCAGCCGCCGCCCCGGCAGCGCCTTGATCTGCTCGGCCAGCCTCGGCGCCTGCGCCAGCACCGACATGTCGACGTCATGCACGAAGTCGAGAAACTCGCGCGGATCGATCGCGTGATAGTGCATGAGGCCCGCCAGCGTCGTGCCGTGATCGTGAAAATACATCTTCTGGATGCGTTTGGCCTCGACCCCATCGCAGCCGAGCAGGTTGGCGATGAACTGCCCCATGCGCTGATCGATCTGGCCGAACAGACCGCAGGCCGGGGGGTAGAGCGTGTAATCGAGGTCGAAGATCCAGCAATCGACGCGGGAGGGATCAAAGGCCAAGGACTCGGCTCCCCGCGCGTGTCCGGGCGAGCTTGAGCTTGCCCGTCTTTTCAGTGATGAGGGCGGTCATGGCCAAGCTTGAGGAATCCGATCGTTTCATGTTCGACTCCATGCCAGCGAATGGGGCCGCTGTCAGCGGCGGAAACGGACGTCTGGTGCCCTCGGGGCTGATCGTTGGCGTAGACGAGGCGGGGCGAGGGCCGCTGGCGGGGCCGGTCGTGGCAGCTGCCGTGGTGCTTGGCCAGCAGCCGCCTCAGGGCCTGGCCGATTCCAAGGCGCTCAGCGCCGCGCGCCGCGCAAGGCTCGAGCCGGCCATTCGCGAGACCTGCCACTGGGCGCTCGGCATCGCCGAAGTGGAGGAGATCGACCGGCTCAATATCTTCGCCGCGACCATGTTGGCCATGACCCGCGCCGTCGCCGCGGTTGCGGCAAAGGTGGGTGAGGGCAAGATCGAGATGGTGCTGGTCGATGGCAACTTGACGCCGGCCAGGCGCTGCGCCGACTGGGTCTGGCCGGCGCGCGCCATCGTGAAGGGGGACGCGACCGAACCCTGCATCTCCGCCGCATCCATTCTGGCCAAGGAACACCGCGACCGGCTGATGCGCGCGGCCGCAGGTCAGTTTCCGCACTATGGCTGGGAGCGCAATGCGGGATACGGCACAGCCGAACACCTTGCCGCCCTGCGCCAGCACGGCGCCACTGCGTTCCACCGGCGCAGTTTCGCGCCGGTGGCGCAATTGGAGCAGATCGATCGCTGAGCCTTATCGGTAGCCCATCGCCATGCAGAAATATGCATAGCTATCGGCATTACGCAGGCACTGGTCGGCCGTAATGCCCGGTTCCCGGAAATCCGAGCCATCCGACCACATGTAGCCCTGCTCGCCGAAGTCTTCGGTGCTGGCGAAGCGATGTGTGGCTTCATGAATGAACGTCCGGACGGCCTGGAAGCGGTTGTTCATGATGTAGTCCCGCTTCACGTGGATATCGCCTTTGGTCCCATTGGGACCGTTGCGCACATAGCCTTCAATGTAAGGAAGGACCTCTTTCTTGTCCCCGAAGTAGTTGATCGAGCGATAATCCGAGGTGTTGTCGGTCTTCAATGCGAGCTTGCCGTTGTTCATGCCATTGATCGTGATCTCGAGGATCGCCTGGACATCCCCGGCCTTTCCCGTGCCCGACTTGAAATACTGCTGCATCGCCTGTTCGAGCTTCGTGGCGTTGCGGTGTACCATCCAGCCGATCGTGGTGCGTACGGTGGTGTATGCCTTTTCGAGCGTATCCATCGAGGCCTGCTGCGCCGCCTTGTCAAGAAACAGCTCGCGGTGCTTGAGGCGGACCTTGCCGAAACTGGCCTGCTTGTCCTTGTTATGCCAAAGGACCGATGTACCCAATGCCATAGCGATTCCTTTCCCACCTGAGAACACCGGGAATAAAAGGGGCCACGGATCGGCCGGTAGCACCGGATTAAAAATGGGCCAGTCCTGCTAGAC